>CAMVJN010000106.1 GCA_947167825.1 uncultured Selenomonadales bacterium
AGGCTGTCCATCACGTTCATCAGCCCTTCGAGGTTCGACGGGTGCAGGCCGATGCTCGGCTCGTCCAGCACATAGAGCACGCCCGTCGTCTCGTTCCGCACCGCGCGGGCAAGCTGCACCCGCTGGCGCTCGCCGTTGGAAAGGGTGCTGCTGGCCCGGTCGAGGGAGAGATAGCCAAGCCCCAAATCTTTCAGCCGCTTCGCGTTGTCGAGAAACGACTGGATAATGTTTTTCGCCATCGGGCGAAGCTCCTCCGGCAGCGTTTCGGGGACGGACTTCACCCACGGGATCAGCGCGTCGAGCGTCATGGCCGTGGCCTCGGCGAGATTCTTCCCCGCAAGCATGGATTTCCGGATCGTTTCCGAGAGCCGCGTGCCGTGGCAGTCCGGGCAGGTGCCGACCCGCAGGAATTTTTCCACCCGCTTCATGCCCTTTTCGTCCTTGACATGGGACAGCGCGTTTTCCACCGTGTAGATGGCGTTGAAATAAGTGAAGTCCATTTCCCCCGCCGCGCCGGTCTTTTGGATTTGATAGACCATGTGGTGCTTGACCGCCGGGCCGTGAAACACGATCTCGCGTTCCTTTTTCGTCAGCTCGCGAAAGGGGACGTCCGTCCGCACGCCGAGGTCCCGGGCGATGTCCTTCATCAGCGACCACATCAGGGTCTGCCACGGCAGCACCGCGCCCTCGTCGATGGACAGCGACTCGTCCGGCACCAGCGTGGACTCGTCCACCACGCGATGAACGCCCGTGCCGCCGCAGGTCGGGCAGGCTCCGTCGGAATTGAACGCCATCGCCTCGGCGCCGGGGCCGTAAAATTCCTCGCCGCAAACCTCGCAGCGCGTGGGCTGCATCAGTGCCACCGCCATGCTGGGCTTCGCCAAATGGCCGTTGGGGCAGGGGTGGCTGCCGAGACGGGAGAAGAGCAGCCGCAGGCTGTTCAAAAGCTCCGAGGCCGTGCCGAAGGTGCTGCGCACGCCGGGAACGCCGGGACGCTGCCGCAGCGCGAGGGCGGCGGGCACATGGCGCACCTCGTCCACGTCCGCTTTCGCCGCTTGGGAAATGCGCCGCCGGGTATAGGTGGAAAGCGCCTCCATGTAACGGCGCGAGCCTTCGGCGTAAAGGGTGCCGAGGGCCAGCGACGATTTGCCGGAGCCGGACACCCCGGCGATGGCGGTCAGCTTCCCAAGCGGAATTTCCACGTCGATATTTTTCAGGTTGTGGGCCCGCGCGCCGCGCACGATGATGTGCCGCGGCGCGGGCGCTCTTTTTATATCTTTCTTGTCCATGTCGTTGCCTCCGTTACGCCCCAAATATCCACGCAATCCCTTTTGCCATCCGTTCCGGTGCGTCTTGGAAATGGTTGCCGGGATTCAGCTCGAATACGGTATTGACGCCCGCGTTTTCGTACCGCGCATAGAGGGCGCGGGTGTTGTCCTCCACCGTCCGCAGGATTTTGTTCCGCGTCTTCGCCTCTTTGTCGCCGAGGGAAAAATAGACGCGCTCCGGGCTTTTTATCGGTTCATGTTTCCGCGCGAAATCCATGAAGCCGGGGAACCAAAAGGAGCCGGAGGCGCTGGCAATCCGCGAGAACCGATCCGTCCGGTAGGTCGCATAGACGGCGAACAGCCCCGCCAGCGAGTAGCCCGCCAGCGCGAGAAACGAGGGCGCGGCGGAAAGCCGAGACAAGATTTCGGGCAGGATCTCCCCTGTCAACGTCGCAAGGTACGCGTCCGCGCCGCCGGTGCAGGGCGTGTCGCCCTTGAAGAGCGGCGGGCTTTCCCACGGGGACATCTCGTCGTCCCAGCGGAGGCCGCCGACGGCGGCGAAGGAAAAATCCGCGCCCGTCATGCCCCGCGCCTTTCGATATACGTCCTCGCCTTCGCCCTGTACCGTGTGCAGCAGCACCAGCGGGGCGTTTCCTTTTTCCGAGGGGAAAAGCGCCACCGTTTTTCCCGCCGCGTTCCACACGTCCGATGGAAATGCCATTCTCATTTATCCTCTTTCGCTTCGTAAATTTCTTTTTCGTATTTGAAGCCCCAGTTCATGATCGCGTAGAACACGGGCAGAAGGTCGCGCCCCATGTCCGTCAGCGAGTATTCCACGCGGAGCGGGACTTCGTTGAACTGCTCCCGATGGACGAGCCCGTCCTCCTCCAATTCCCGGAGGCTCTTGGTCAGCATCGTGTTGGTAATGCCGGGCAGGTCCTTTTTGAGCTGCCCGAAACGCACGCTGTCATAAATGCACATCTCATACATGAGCTGGGACTTCCAGCGGCCTTGCAGCATGACGAGCAGCGGCGTCACCGGGCAACGCCCGTCCTCCGTCACGATGCCCTGCTTGACCTTTTCGAGATATTCCTCATAGCTCATGTATTCCTTTGGTTTCGCCGTCATATCGAGCCTCCTTTAGGAAACAACGATTAAGTCAATTCGTGCATCTGTCGAGGGATTTTTCCGGATGTCTAGGAAAATGCCTCGAAGTCGTAGCAGAGCTACATCGAGAGGCATTTGACAACGACAGCCGGGAAAAGAACTGACAGAGGCGCGGGGGGACTTATTCGGTGTTTCCTTTATTCCAATTTCATATAATCTTTCATTTCATGAAAACCCAGCGCACGGTAAAGCCGCTTGCCGCCCTCCGAGGTTTCAAGATAAATTTTTTCCGCGCCTTGCGTCTTCGCTTGGCCGATCAGCCATTCGCAGACGGCTTTGGCGACGCCCTTGCCCCGATACGGCGCGCGGGTGTAAATGTTCATCAGGTAGGCGCAGTTCCCGCTCCGGTTGTCCGGCGAAGGCATTTCCCGGTACAGGCAGACGCCGCCGCACCCGGCGATTTCGCCGCCGGCATAAGCGGCGCAGGCGATATGCTCGCCCGCGTCTATCGCCGCGAGATAATAGCGGCGGTTTTCCTCCCGAAGCGCCGCCCACGCCGCGCGGTCCAGCTCCTTTTTTTCCTCGGCGAAGACCGTTCCCAAAACTTCCATGCGGAGGGAAAGCAACAGTTCCAGATCCGAAGCGGACAGCCGCCGTATTTCCGCGTTCATGCCGCCGCCCGCTTCCTTTCCGGCGCGGGGAGCGCGGCCGTGTCCACTTTGCCGTTGGCGTTGAGCGGCAAGCGCTCCATTTCCACGAAGAACTCCGGAATCATGAACTCCGCCAAATACTCTGCCAAATACGCCTTGATGTCCGGCAGGGCGACGCCCTCGTCCCGCTTGACGATGTAGGCGACCATGTAGGAAAGCTGCCGGTTGTCCGTCTGGGGGCGGACGCAGGCCTGCCGCACCAAGCCGGATTGCAGCAGCACATTTTCCACCTCGCTGACCTCGACGCGCTTGCCCAAAATCATGATCTGTGTGTCCTTGCGGTGCAGGAACGCGATATTCCCGTCCGGCAGGCAATAGCCGAGGTCGCCGCTATGGTACATGCGCCGTCCGTCGGCCAGCGACTCGAAGGCCGCGTTCTCCTTTTTTCGGTCGCCGAAATAGCCGAGGGAAACGCCGCCGCCCAGGATGCAAATCTCTCCCGTCCTGCCCTGCGGCACGTCGTTCCCGTCCTCGTCCAGAATCACGATCTCCGCCCCTTGGATCGGCTTTCCCACGGGATACGTCCCGTCGGGCAGGGGCGCGCCCTCGGAGCAGTTGTAGTAAGAGGCGCATACGGTGGTCTCCGACGGACCGTAGGTATTGTAAACCGCCGCTTTGCCCACCAGCCGATCCACATATGACGCCCGCAGTACGTCGCCGCCGCTGATCAAAAGCCGAAGGCTCGCCGGAATTTCCGGCAGGTCGTTCATTTCCTGCAGCAGATACGGGAAGCCGCTGATGATAGTGACCTGCGCGGTTTCCGCAAAGCGCATCAGCCGCCCGATATTTTCCTTGTCCTTTGCCGAGGGAATCGCGAGCGCCGCGCCGGACAGCAGCGCGCCGAAAGTTTCCTCCACGAAAATGTCAAAGGAACACACTGAGTATTGGAGCACGATGTCGCGCACGCCGGGACGGAACTCCTTGCGGAACGCCCGGATGTAATGCAGCACGTTTCCGTTGCTCACCGTCACGCCCTTGGGTTTTCCCGTCGTGCCGGAGGTGTAAAGGATATAGGCGGGAGCTTCGCCGCCTCCGCTTGGGGAAAAAATCGGCGCGCGCTCGTCGATGGGCTCCCCGCGCTCCACGAAAACGCAGGGGATTTCCCGCACCAAGCCGCGATATTTTTCTTGGGTGACGACGCTGTCCACTCCGGCGTCGGCCATCATGAACCGAATCCGTTCCCTCGGAAACGTCGGCTCCGCCGGGACATAGGCCGCGCCGCGCTTCAACACGGCGAGAATGGCGGCGATCATTTCCGCGGAATGATCCATGATGACGCCGACGCGGCGGCATCCCTCCGGCAGCCGCGCCGCGATCGTGTCCGCCAATCGGGAAAGCTCCTCCCGGCAAAGCCGTCGTTCCCCGTCCAGCACCGCGAAAGCCTTGGGCGCTTGTCTTTCTTTTTGCTGAAACGCGTCGAGTATATTGCACACTTCCATAAGAAATCTCCTTTCATCGTTCCGATGTATCAAGCATACCATCTCCGAAAAATAAAGCAAGTACGCAGTTTTTTCGTACATAGTACGCGCCATGATACCAAGCCGGATCTTGACCGGATTTTGGGCGAGGGGGCGCACGGTTGCCATCCGATTTGACAAAAGCCGTTCTTCTGATTATACTGTTAGTCAGCTAACTATATAATTGCAAGGGAGAATTTCATGAAGCAGTCAATGATGCCGTCTTTAGTGGATTTGAAACGCCACGCCCGGACGGTGCCGGAAATTCATCCGCAGGAAGTGCTGGCGATGCTGACAATCTTGCAGGCGGCGGGCACGATCCAAAGCCGGATCATGGATGTCTTGCAGCGAGACTATCGTCTTTCGGAAGGGAAACTGTATGTGCTGATCCAGCTTCACCAGTCGCCGGAAGGGCACGCGCCGTCGCTTTTGGCGGAGCGGGCGGGCATCACCCGCGCCTCGGTCAGCGTGATGCTCCGGAATTTGGAGGAGGATGGGCTGGTGACGCTGGCGGATGACGAGGAGGATCGGCGAGCAAAGCGGGCGCGGCTGACGGGAAAAGGCCGCGCGCTGATGGAAAAAGTGTTGCCGGAGCATTACCTTCGCATCACAAAATTGATGGGGCGGCTGACGACGGAGGAACAAAAGACGCTGACCGGGCTTCTGGAAAAGCTGGCGGGCTGACGGCTTTTCGTCAAAAGGCGTCGTATGACCTTATAGTTAGACAACTAATCAAATAACGGGGGAACAAACATGGACTTGTCAAACAAAACGACAAAAATCGGGATCGGTTTGCTGGCGCTGCTTCTCGTTGCGGGGCTGACGCTTTTTTACAGCGGCAGCGACGCGGTGGCAGTGGCCTTGGAAAAGAAGGAAGGCATTTTGACGGCGGAGCAGGTGAAGGTGGCTTTCGACTCCGTGGGCGGCCGCATGGTGAACGAGGCCGTGCAGGAAGGGCAGACGGTGAAGAGGGGCGACGTGCTGATGGTCATTGACAGCACGGACATCGACCTTGCCACGCAAAAACTCAAGGCGCAGATTGCCCAGCTCGACGCGACGATCCGCTCCCAAGAGGAAAGCGTGCGGCTCGGCTTTTCCCGCATCGACAACGACGAAGTGCAAAGCCGCCGCTCGGTGGACGCCCAGCGCG
>CAMVJN010000107.1 GCA_947167825.1 uncultured Selenomonadales bacterium
TATTGTACCACAAGGGCACATATTCGCACTAAATTCGCGCTTCGCGTTCATTAGGTGCTCATATTGTACCATAGACGGGAGGGAAGGGGTATGCCGGAGAAACATACGGGTGAGCTGCAAGGGGAACTGAAAAAAGCAAAGGATATATCAGCTTTCTTGGAAGAGAACAAGGATGAGCTGCAAGTGAAAACGCTACCGGAATATTTGGCTGCTCTGCTGGAAAAGAAGGGCATGACGAAAAAAGAGGCCGTCCACGCGTCGGGCCTCGAACGCACCTATGCGTACCACATCTTCAAAGGCGAAAAGAACCCGCAGCGCCCGAAGCTCTTGGCGATTGCGTTTGCACTGGGGCTGACAACAGAGGAAACGCAGTATCTCCTGCGGCTGGCAGGGCTGTCGCCGCTTTATGTGCGCCGCCCGTGGGACAGCGTAATCCTCCATGCCATCGAGCATCGGCAAAGCATAATGGAAACCAACGCGCTGCTTGAAAGCCTTGGAGAAACGCAATTATTGAAATAGAAGGAAAAGAAACCGGGATAAGCAATCAACGCTTGCAGGGGCACGCGCATATCCAAAGGGGATTTTTAGGCGGACACCACGGACAGGGCGGACAGACAAATTCCGGAAGGGAGAGATCATGTCGTGAAGCCTTCCTTCAACCAGCGTTTCAACAAGAACGCCAACGCATAGGGGAAAGTGAAAAACGTGCCGTTCCAACCGATATTTGTATCCCCGAGCTTGATTCCATAATGAATTTCTGGATACTCATCTTGACGGATGAGTGCGTTCAGTGATTTCGACGCAGTATTTCCGGCCTTTACTTCAACAGGCACAAGGCTATCGGCGTCACGAAGGAAAAAGTCCATTTCCAAGGTAGCCGTCCTGTTTCGATAGAAATATAACCCATAGCCTTGTTGCACCAGCATTTGCGCCACAACATTCTCAAACAAAGCGCCTTTATATACGCCAAAGTTTTTGTTTTCCCGGAGATCCGCCTGTGCCTCTTCATCCAGGCTCGCGATTAAAAGCCCGGTATCGCCGTAGTACAGGCGGTAGTTATCCGGATTGTAATTGCCGCGCAAAGGCAGCTCGGGATTTTCCATGCAATAGCAGACATTGACAATCCCCGCATTCTCCAGCCAGTCCGTGACGCCGACATACTCACGGGCACGAGCACCGTGCGCGACCTTGGTAATCTGAAACTTCTTGTTTTCTTTGCCAAGAAAGACCGGGATTTTCCGATAGACATTCAGTATTTTGCCTTTATCCAATCCCCCGGCATATTTCGTGATGTCCTCCTCGTAGTCAAGGAGCAACTGTTTTTGCAGGGCAAGTGTTCCGCTGAAATTCTTTTGCCGGACAAACGACCATACCACCGCAGGCATCCCGCCAAGCACGAGATATTCGCGGAAATTCCTCCGCAACATATTGAGCGCGGTGGTCGAAAGCGCCTTTGCCGCCCGCATGTGCTCGTAGAATGATTCAATCTGGGCAGAAGCATAGCCTTTTGCCCAAAGATACTCCTCGAAATCCAGCGGATACATACGGTAATCTTGCTTATATCCGACGCTGTTGGATTCGATTTCCTGATAATTTAATCCCATCAGTGAACCGGAGCAGATGACATCATAGCGTCCATCGAGCTGGAACTCCTTCAGGCTGGTGGCAACGCTGGGGCAAGCCTGCATCTCATCGAAAAAAATAAGCGTTTCATGCGGTTTCAGTGCAAGCTGCGGATTGATGAGGGTTATATTCTGCAAAATGGTGTCCACATCAAAACCATCGGAAAAAATATCGCGATACTCCGGTTGCAGGATGAAATTGATCTCTACGGTATATTTGTAATTGGTTTTGGCAAAATGCTCGACGGCCTCGGTCTTGCCAACCTGTCGTGCGCCCCGGACGATCAGGGGCAAGGAATCCGCTGATTTTTTCCATTCAACCAGAACACGATCAATTTTCCGCTCTAAACGTCCTTCCACAAGTTTCACCTCCAGAACACGGAAAGTGTATCACATTTTTCTGCTGGGTAAAAGCGGAAAAATCACATTTTTAATAAATTATTGCGGTGTTTTGTCACAAAAATAATCAACGGTATCATACCGCAGCGAACTGTACTGACGCTCAACGCCTTTGGCGGCGTTGCTGCTTGCCTGTGGCGAGGGAACCCATCCTGTTTTCCTCATGCCACATATACGCCACATTTATCGCCAGCGAGGACACCGTTCCCTTTTCCGACGAACTGGAGCGCACCCGCACTTATCTCGCCGTGGAACAGGTGCAGTTCGAGGACGGCCTCTTGGTTGACTGCGACATGCCCTATACCAATTTCCGCATATCTCCGCTGACCTTGCAGCCATTGCGGAGAATGCCGTCAAACACGGCATGGATCCGGAGTACGCTCCTCTCCGCATCTCCATTCAGACACGAGAGACGGATTCCGCCAGCGAAATTGTCGTGGTTTTCTCAGATTCCTCTTTCCGCACATTTCCAAAGATTGGTGCCAAAACAAACGGCGTCTCCCAAACCTTCAGGAGACGCCGATTATGCTGTCAACATCAGGGCACGAAGTTCTCCAATACGAACCGTCAGCCCGCTTTCTGCTCCGTCGGGACCTGCCGCAGCGAGAGACCGATGCGCCCTCGTTCTTCGTCCACCTTGATGACCATGACATTCAGGACGTCGCCTACGGCAACCACATCCAGCGGATGTCGCACGCGCTTTTTGCTGAGTTCGGAGATGTGAATGAGCCCCGCCGTCTTGATGCCGATGTCCACGAAAACGCCGAAATCGGTGATGTTCCGCACCGTACCGCGCATGATGGTTCCCGGTTTGATGTCAGAGAGTTTGACGATAGCCTGCCGCGTAAGCGGCGCGGGCAAATCCTCGCGCGGATCGCGGCCCGGCTTCACCAGCGCCGCGAGAATGTCGCGGACGGTAGGCAATCCCGCGTCGAGGTCTTTCGCCAGCTTTTCCTCGTTCACGAGCTTGGCCTTAGCAGCGAGAAAATCGAGCGATTTGCGGTCGCCAAGGTCTTGCATCTCAAAACCGAGACGGTCGAGAATCCTTTCAGCGAGGGCGTAAGACTCGGGATGTACGGGAGTGTTGTCGAGAGGCGATTCGCCGCCCCGAATACGCAGGAAACCCGCGCACTGAGTAAAGGCCGCCGGACCAAGGCGCGGAACCTTCAAAAGCTCTTGCCGTTTCTTGAAGGAACCGTTTTCGTTCCGATAGGCGACGATATTTTTTGCGACGCCGGCGTTGATACCTGAAATGTGGCGCAGCAGTTCGCCCGAAGCCGTATTGAGGTCGACGCCCACATGGTTGACGGCGGACTCGATGGTGGCGTCGAGTGTATGGGACAACTCCGCTTGATTGACGTCATGCTGGTACTGCCCGACGCCGATAGCTTTCGGATCAATTTTGACAAGTTCGGCAAGGGGATCCTGCACACGGCGCGCGATGGAGACAGCGCCCCGAATCGTTACATCGTACTCCGGCAGTTCCTCTTTCGCCAGCTTCGAGGCAGAGTAAACAGAGGCCCCCGCCTCATTCGTAATCAGGTAATGGACCTCCGTAAGATTGTGTTCCTTTATGAGCTGCGCGGTGAATTCCTCCGTTTCGAGGGAAGCGGTGCCGTTGCCGATGGAAATCAACGTTACATGGTGCTTTTGGATAAGCCCCAGCACCTTCTGTTCCGCCGCCTGTTTCGCCGAATCGCTCTGCGTCACTTGAATGACGCCATGGTCGAGGACCTGGCCTGTGGCATCCACCACGGCCAGCTTGCAGCCCGTGCGATAGCCGGGGTCGAGCCCCAACACCACATGCCCGGCCAGCGGCGGCTGCAAAAGAAGCTGTTTGAGGTTCGCACCGAAGACGTGAATCGCCTGCGCTTCGGCGTTCTCCGTCAGCGTCGTGCGAATCTCACGCTCCAGCGCGGGGAAGAGCAGCCGTTTGTAGCCGTCCTCTATTGCGGAGCGCAGCGGTTCGGCAAAGTTCGACGGCTGTTTGTAAACGCCGTTATAGATGGTCTCGCAGTTCGCCTCGTGGTCTGTCTTGAGGCGCACCTTGAGGCATCCCTTTTTTTCGCCGCGGTTAATGGCCAGCACGCGATGAGATGGCAGCGTCCGTACCGGCTCTTCATAGGCGTCATACATCAGGAAGGTCTGGCTTTCCTCCGCCTCTTTGTCAAGCTCGGTGGCGATAACGCCCGTTTGCCAAAGTTCCTTCCTCATCTTTTGGCGCAGCGCCGCTTCTTCCATGACCATCTCGGCCACGATGTCCTCGGCGCCCGTCAGCGCGTCCTCCGCCGTGGGCACTCCCTTTTCCTCGTCGACAAAATCTGCCGCCGCTGAAAGTGCATCCCGCGTCGTCTCTTGCTGCGCTAGCATCGCCTCCGCCAGCGGCTCAAGTCCACGCTCCCGGGCGATCTGCGCGCGGGTGCGTTTCTTTTGTTTGTAAGGGAGATAAAGATCCTCGAGTTCCTGGAGCTTCTGCGCCTTTTCGATGGACTCCCGCAGCTCGTCGGTCATCTTCCCCTGTTCCTCGATTTTCGCGACGATTTCCTCTTGCCGCTTCACGAGGTTGCGAAGATACGTCATGCGCTCCTCTACCGTGCGCACCTGTTCCTCGTCCAGCTCTCCCGTTGCCTCTTTGCGATAGCGGGAAATGAATGGCACCGTGTTCCCCCCGTCCAAAAGTTCCATCGTCGCCTCGACCTGCTTCGGTCTGAGCTTCAATTCCCGCGCGATGGCTGCGCCGATATCCTCCGTTCGCATCTGCTGTCTCCTTCCGCATACAGCCGCGCTCCGGTGTCCGCCGCCGCGCGGTCGTTTCTTTTTGCATCGTACTTGGCCTATTATAACATAAAAAAACCGTTTGCATATTTTTTCAGAAAACCGCCAAAAAACCATTTACCGAGCTATGCTGAAATGATATAATAGCCATGAGTGAAAAGTCATATACCATTTCAAAAAAGGAGAGGATATCGTATGTGGAAAAAACTGATGAGCGCAATCCTGATTGCGGCTCTCGCCGTGATGACCGCAGCCTGCGGAGGAGGCGGCGGGAACGCGGGGAGCGGCGGCGGCAACGCGCCGAAGAAAGAGACAAAAGTTGACCGCAGCAAGGAGTTTGTCACGGTGCTGACCGGGCCGACCAGCGGCATTTATTTCCCGATCGGCGGCGCGTTCTCGAAGGTCATCGGCGAGATGGGCTACAAGACCTCGGCGACGGCGACGGGCGCGACGGGCGAAAACATCAACGCGATCCTGACCGGCAAGGGTGAGCTCGCCATTGCGATGTCCGACTCCGTAATCCAGGCCGTGGAAGGCTTCGGCGCGTATGAGGGCAAGCCGAAGGCCACCGACCTTCGCGCGATGATGGGCCTCTGGCCGAACGTGGTGCAAATTGTCACGACAGAAGATTCCGGCATCAAGACCTTTGCCGATATCAAAGGCAAGCGCGTCGGCGTCGGCGCCCCGAATTCCGGCGTTGAGCTGAATGCCCGCATGATTTTCGAGGCCAACGGCATGACCTATGACGACGCAAAAGTTGATTATCTTTCTTACGGCGAGGCCATCGACCAGATGAAGAACGGCCAGTGCGACGTGGCGTTCGTTACCTCCGGTCTCGGCAACGCGACCATCAAGGAACTGGGCACGACGAAGAAGATCGTGTTCGTCC
>CAMVJN010000108.1 GCA_947167825.1 uncultured Selenomonadales bacterium
TCCTTCTTCACGCCGTCCACCTCGACCTTCGCCGTGAAGACGCCGTTCTCGTCCTTCTTGCCCCGCGTACCGTCGAGAATCCTTCCCTTGCTGTCCGTGATTTTACTGTAATGGAACCCGGTAGCCTTGCCCTTCTTGTTCACAGTGCCGTCGAAGATATGCTCCAGCCCGTGCCGCGAGAAATTCTCCGTATTCTTGAGCTTCTTGACGTCGCTCATCGTATAGCTCGACTTCTTGTCGGACTTCGAGGCCTCGTCCTTCTTGTCATCCCTGGAATCTTTCTTGTCCTGCCTGTCCGGCTTCTGCTGCGAAGTCTGAGAGGTCTGCGCCGAGCCGCCGGAAGACGAGCTCTTCCCCCCGCCGCAGCCGGCCGCCGCAACGACAAACACCATCGCCGCAAAGAGCGCGATCAGCTTCATAATAGTATGTTTCATACGCGATATTCCTTTCCGTAAAATGATAATTTCCGTGTTTATTATACTATCCGCAGGGATGTCTGACAAGCGCAGGAAATTGCTTCCGAGTTTTCGTTCTTTGCCTTGTCTTTCAGAATGCGCCCTCACTTATACCTGTTTGCAAAGTTCATGCCTGCATTGTGTTAAGGAAACATCTCCCAGAAAGCGCTCCGAAAGCTGCCTGCTCAAACGCGGGCAACTTTTGCTCTGTTTATTTCCAAAACTGATTGCACAAAAACAGCCCTTCCACAGAAAAGTTCCATGAAAGGGCGGCTCTCCTTTCATTATGTCTCGCGTTAACGACTGCTGTATCGCCTTATTTCCTGCACCTCAATCCATTAAACTCGGACAAGTTGCTATCCGCATTTATACTTTCAATGCGCCGCTGTCGTCCATCCTTCTCCAGCATTTCTCTTTCATGAACGCCGCAATCCTGCCGTTATCACGCCCCTCATAATACGCAACAAGCAAGCGTTTGAACTCCGGCACGTCCTTTTCCGGAATCACAAGAAGCCCTGCGGCTTGTCCGATCAGGTAATGGTTGGCGAAGATTACCGCCGCACGTTTATTTCCGTCGTTGAAGACCTGCGTCTTCATACAATAAAGGCACAAGCGAATGGCAACCTCGACAGGTTCGCCGCCGTCTGCGGCAATTTGCGCAATGCGCTCTTTGACGTCAAGCTCGATCGGTATCGGGGGGGCATAGGAAGTCCCGCCGATAGTGACCGGCACGCCGCGAATCCGGCCTCCTTCGTTATAGAACCCTTCATTCACGAGCTTTGCGATATGGCAAAGGATATAATAATCCGTTTTCGTCGCGATTACGTCCCGATCCATCAAGAATTCCCACGCGTGCTTCAGGTTCAGGATTTTCTGCACGTCGTTGGCGGAAACGCCGCTAACACGCCCATTCTCGATAATATCCTCCGTCTGCGGGAAAGACGTCGCCACGCCCTCCAGCACCGCCTGGTCATAGACGTTGGCTTTCATATTCGCCCGCGCGAAATCAATATTCAGCAGTACGCGGTCGGACAATTCTTCCGTTGCGTAGCCGAGCTGCGCAAGACGTTTTTCCACGCGGCGTATTCCTTTTTTCAGTTCTCTGGCTTCTTTTGCATAGCGAAGGAGCGCCGCATGAAGATCGTCCGAATACGTGTCCACATAGGTACTCGTCAGCTTGCCCGCCGCACGCTTTCGGATATACAGATATTTTCCGGCGCCGCGCATTTTGATTTCCGGCGTGCCGTCATAAGGGAGCAGCTTCAGCCGCGCCTGCAAATCCGCCCGTTGCTGCAAAAGCTCCTGTATCTCCATATGCTCACGATTCATCTTCATTTCCTCCGATTGGGGAATTTTTTTCGTTTAATTTTAGCATATTATTCCCCAATTTTCAAAAACGGCACTTTTCCAAACACAAAAAACACCGCCCTCTCACGGAAATCCCCCGTGAAAGGGCGGCTCATCACACACTGTACTGCCATATTTAAATCTGGCCCTCTGTGTGGAGGGCGAATTAAAGGACGCAACGGATTTTAACTCAAACTTCCCACATACAAAATCACTCTGAAACTTGATAGCACAAAGGATTGCAGGCGGCGACATTCCCTCGCCCTCCCCTCTAGGGGCGCTTTGCGCGGGAGTCCAGTGGACTCCCCGGACGAGGACCGCGTTAGCGGTGGGTGAGGTTGTACGGCACGTTGAAACACCTCATCCTCCGCATGGAGGGCGACGATCAATGTGCAGATTTATTGACGCATCAACACTTTGCCCAGCCTTCTCACATCTTCCGCACCAGTGTCATGAACTCATCCACGGACAGGGCACCTTCCATCGGCACCTTGTCGAATACCATGAAATAGCTATACCGCTCCGAGCCTGCCTTGGCCTCCCACGTCTTTCCCAAAGAGAGTTTCCTTTTGGAATCCGAATTGTCCCGGTCGTCTCCCTTCGTCTCCACCAAGAGCAGCACGCCCGAATTCATCATCACCAGAAAATCCGGGTAATGGTTGATAAAACCGTTGATACAGAACTCCTTGCGCTCCCGGTTGCGGTGCCACCAGCGCACATTATCCAGCGACGCCACGCCCCGAATCACGCGCTCCTCCAATTCGTTCATATCATCCGCTTCCGCCGTATAAAGCGACTTGACGAGATTCTTTGTATGATTGACGGGCGCGATTTTCTCCGGCAACCGATAGGACGGCTTGGCAAAAATCCGTTTTGCCTGGATCTGCGCCTCGAAATTCTTCTGCCCATGCTCCGCCAAAAGCGATTTGATTTTCTCGTTGATTTTTCGCGCGTAGGCGTTTGTCCTTTGTGCGGCGTCGTAAAGCCTATCCCCGTCGAACGCAGCTACAATGCGGTCGACATACTCTTTGATTTCTATGGTTTTAACAGCATCATGCTTCTTGTCGATTAACCCGAACAATTTGCCCGCACATTGCCGAACTTGGCCTTCCGGCGGCAATTTCGCGAAATGCTCCTGAAAATATCGGCGGTCGCTCTCGGAGAAATTCTTGTAACGCGGATGGTCCTCTTCGCCATATATATCTACCGTGGCAATTTCCACGTCCAAGTGGTCGAAGTCAATCTCCGTATCCTTGTTCCGCAGGGAAAAGTCCCGATACAGCGTTTCTTTTTCCAGCTTTGTTTCCATCTCGCATTCAAAGAGCGCGCTGCCCTCCTCCCGCAAAAAGAATTGTGGCAAAAGGAGCTCTCCTGAGTCCACGAATTCCGGCTGCATCGAAAATTCCGTCATGCGCTTCCGCTCCTCCTTCGTGCGGCTGTCTTTCGCCTGCTCCGTTTCCTTTTTGTCGTATTCCTCGCCCATGCGCCGCGCCTGCGCCTCTATATCCTCCGCGTCCCGCGTCACAGGCCCCGCATGTTCTTCCTGTTCGGGATAGAAACTCCCGCCGCTCGGCTGTTCTCCCTCCGAAGCGGAATCCGTCGACTCAATATCGTTTTGAGGTTCCGTTTCCAATTCCAGCGACAGATTTTCCGACGGCTCGGACGGCAGCGCGGGATTGTCGTTCGGCGCCTCGTTCATCGCCCGATAGTCCTTTTCGCTGAATCCCGCCGCGTTCAGCCCGGCCACCACATTGTCCAGCGTCCGGCGAAAATCGTCGGAGGCGGTGAACACATAACACATATTCAAGAGCTTGTCCTGAAAGCGGCGCGTATATGGCCGACGCAGCACCCGCCCGACGAGCTGCTCCACCTCCACTGCGGAGCTGCGGTTCGCCAGCGACGCCAAGATATAGGCAAAGGGGCAATCCCATCCCTCTTTCAGCGCGTTAACCGTGATAATGTAACGAATTTGGCAATCCGCCGCCATCAGATCGACGTCCTTCAAGTCGTTGACATCCGCCGTCTTCACCGCAATCTGCTCCGGCGGAATCTCATAGTCCGCAATCAAATCCTGTTTGACCTTCTCAAAGGTCGCACGATTTTCCTTCCCCTTCGACTCCGCCTGGAACAAAATAATCGGGCGCACGGGCGGCCTGTCTCCCGCGCCTTCTTCCTTGGCAATCTGCTCCAGCCGCCGTCGAAAATCAAGCGCGCCCTCGATGACTTCGGCTTTCGTATGGCGGTTGCAGACGATAACGGGCAGCTTCACCATATCCGCCGCTTTGAGCTTCGCAGCCGGGACGTAGGTGATGACGTTGCTCTTTTCCTTCGGCGTCGCCGTCAGCTCAAGCACAAAGCAGGGATTGAAATTCCCCTGCATTTCCACGCTGAGATTCGTCTGCGCGTGGTGGCTTTCATCGACGATCACCAACGGACGATAATGACGAATCACCTGAATCAGCGCGCTCGTGTCCGCATCCGGCAAAAGCTCCTCCGAATTCGAGAAACGGGACACGAAGGGGAGAAGCTGTCCGTTTTCCCGATACGCCTTGCGTCCTTCCTTGTTGGACGTGCGGAAAGAATCATAGCTGAGAACGAGCACTGAGACCTGCGCCTCCACCGTATCGGCGGAAAAGTTCGCGCCCGCCAAAAGCTCGTCCTTCGTATAGACGGCCACCGGCTCGTCAAAATCCGCCTGCAAACGCCGACGATACGGGTGCTTCGTATCGCGGAGGTTTTCCAGCGTTTGGGAAAGGATCGCGTCCGACGGGACGAGCCAAACAATCACTTTCGTCCGGATTTTCGGCATCGCCTCAAAAATCGGGGCCGCGCTGGCCGCCGCCATGAACGTCTTGCCGCCGCCCGTCGGCACCTTGAAGCAAACCTGCGGCACTCCCGGCAGCGTGCTTTGATACGGCGGCCTGTCCACCGCGTCCTTTTCCGCCCAAAGCGCATGATACGCCGCCGTAAGGGAATCCGTTTGCTCCAAAAGCTCTAAGAACCGCCGCAAGTCGTCAATCGCCTGCGCTTGGTAGTCTTTCAACATCATAAGAGCCGCCCCCTATGAAAATCTATGGTTAGTCCCGCTAAAATCTACTATATATGCCTTCCCCTTTGGGGAAGGTGGCAGCCCGTAGGGCTGACGGATGAGGTCTTATCATTCATCGCCCGCCATAAGCGCAACGCGATAAAACCTCACCCACCGCCTTCGGCGGTCCCCCCTCCCCAAAGGGGAGGGCTTTGATTGCCTCCCTCTCTGAGGGCGTGACAGTCCAGTGGACTGTCACGGGCACGCCGTAGGCGTGACGGAAGGAGTCATTCATACTCTCTTGATATCCCTCGGAATCTTCCTGAACTCGATGCCGTTCTTTTCCATCATTTCCGGCGAGAGCACGCGGACGTCGGCGTAAATCACATACCGCTCCGCCTTTTCCGCGATCGTTTTCAGGAACGCGGCGTCCAACGTCGTCGTCTCACCCTTCCGATAGTGGAAATACACCGCCGTACCCTCTGCGCATCCCAGGAACGCGGGACAGCCGCCCGTCGGCTTTCGATAGGGCGTGCGCGTCTCGGTGTACCAGATATAGGCGCGAATCTTTTCTTCCGCCACCTTTTCATTGAGCGCACCGTCCGTAAGCAGCGGCTCGCCCACCTCGTAAAAGGAGAAATCGCCGCCCGTGCCCTCGGTTTTCTTCTTGCCCTCGCCGTAGCCGTCGATTACGCGCTTGACGCGCTCCGCCGTGATACTGTCGGCGTAGTCCATCATTTCCACAAGGATAAACTTGCGATTGCCGCCGTCGGCCTTATTCAGATTCAGAACGGCATGGGCGGTAGTGCCGCTGCCAGCGAAGCTGTCAAGGACGATGGAATCTT
>CAMVJN010000109.1 GCA_947167825.1 uncultured Selenomonadales bacterium
AGGACGGCATCAATTTTCCCGAGTTTGGGCGCATGATCGACGCGCAGATTGCGGGCTCTACGGACGCGATTATCGTCGCGGGGACTACGGGCGAGGCCGCGACCATGAGCGACGCGGAGCACAAGGAAGCCATCAAGTTTGCCGTCGAGCATACAAAAGGGCGCGTGCCTGTCGTCGCCGGCACAGGCTCGAACGATACGGCCTACGCGATCCAGCTTTCACAGTACGCGGAAAAAGTGGGCGCGGACGGGCTCTTGCTCGTGACGCCGTACTATAATAAATGCACGCAAAAGGGCCTGATTGCGCATTTCAACAAAATCGCCGACAGCGTGAATATCCCGTGCATACTGTATGACGTACCGTCGCGTACCGGCGTTTCCATCAAGGTGCCGGCTTACGCGGAGCTTTCCAAGCATCCGAATATCGTGGCGGTCAAGGAGGCGAACGGCGACCTTTCGTCGATCCTGCGGCTGCGCTACGCGGTGGGCGACGAACTGGCCGTGTATTCGGGCAATGATGACCAGATTGTGCCGATTCTTTCGTTGGGAGGAATGGGCGTCATTTCGGTGCTGTCCAACGTCGCGCCGAAGGAAACCCATGAGATTTGCCAGCTTTACTTCGATGGGAAGGCAGAGGAATCGGCGAAGCTGCAGATCGCCTTCACAGACCTTGCGGACGCGCTTTTCTGTGAGACGAACCCGATTCCGGCCAAGACGGCCATGCGGCTGATGGGCTACGCGGCGGGGCCGCTTCGGATGCCGCTTTCGGAGATGGAACCGGAGAATCTGGAAAAACTCAAAAAGGCGCTGAAAGCGCATGGCTTGATTTGACGGGGAGGAAATATCCAATGAAAAAAATCGTACATATTTTGTTGCTCGTTTTGGCCATGGCTATGTTTTGCCCGTCAGCATTGGCGTATTGGGAGGAAGGTGCGGAGCAGGAAGGGCAGTCGGCCGCCGATGTGAAGACGTTGGCTATCAGTGCGCCCCTCTACATGGAGAAAAAAGGATACCCGACGCTGGAGGAATATATCAATGTTTTGAACACGCGGGGGGCGAAAGTGTCGCCGAAAAAGTACACGGTCGTTCCATATGATGTCATAGCGCGGGATATAATGCAGAAGACGGGGAAAGATCTCTATACGATAGGTCGTATTCCTGCGGCGAGAGTGTTCAAAAACCATGTGGCGGAATACGCCGACGCATACCTTGTTCCCACGGTGACGATGGGGCGCCGTACGGTGCTTTTCTTTGAGGTATACAGTGCCAAAACACATGAATTGCTGTATACGTATCAGATTATTCTTGCGTCCGATGATTTGGACACCGTTGGAACATATTCGGACATGGTCTCGCTTTTCTACGATGAATTCGCGGCTGTGATTGAGAAACATAAAAAAGAGAAGAAGGACGAGGAAAAGGCGGCACGTAAAGAACGCGAGAAAGCGGAGCGCAGGGCTCAGCAGGAGCGGGAAAAAGCGGAGCGCGCAGGGAAATAAATAGAACAGGGCTGTTCATGAAGCCGCGATAGGGGGCGGTTCATGGCAGCCCTGTTTTTCGTGTTTTTTCGGGATTTGTCAGTGCGCAAGATAAAGCGGCTCGATTTTTGCGTTTTCCGCCAGACTTTCGGAAATCATGCCGTGCCTCACCATTGCGTCGAGTACGATGAACTGCCGCTTTTTCGCCAGCAGGAAATCCTCGTAAGGGGAATAGAGTGACGGTGCGTTCGGAAGTCCGGCGAGCATGGCTGCTTCAGGCAGCGTCAAGTTCTTCGGGTCTTTGCCGAAATAGCCGTGCGCAGCGTCGTAAATGCCGTAGTAGCCGGAGCCGAAGTAAATGGTGTTCAAGTAATAAGTCAGGATCTCCAGCTTCGAGCAGCGCATTTCGAGATCGAGGGCGAGGGCAAGCTCCTCGGCCTTGCGGGCGAAGGTCTGCTCCTGCGACAGGAACAGGTTTTTGATTAACTGCTGCGTGATGGTGCTGGCGCCTTCCTCGATTTCCCCGTGCTGAAGATTGACGAGGGCGGCGCGAATAATACCCTCGATGTCGAAGCCGGGATGCGTAAAAAATCGGGCGTCTTCGACGGCGACGACGGCTTTCAGAAGCTCGTCGGGCAGTTCGTCGGCGGAAACGATTTTTTTCGCGGCCATGCGCTCGTCGACGGCGTCGCGAAGGAACAGCAGACGTTTCACGCGCGTGAAGCCGTCCGCGGGGGCTTGCGTCGCGGCGTCGGACCGTGCGACCGAGGACGCGACGCTTTCCGTAGCCCAGTCCGCGACGCGCCCTACTGTTTCCGGACGCAGCACTTCGCGTCCCCCGGCGAGAAAGAAGCCGAGGAAGAACACGAGAACCAGCCCCGCGCAGAGGCGGAGAAGTGTTTTCATCAATGCTTTTCGCTCCTAGATTATAAGGATAAGATATTATAGCGTATTTTTTGCCGGAGAGAAAAGAAAAATATTCTTGCATTTTTATGCAATACCTGTGTATAATTATTAAAGTTTTTGGACGAATGATTCCGTAAGGGAGTGAACGAGCATGAAAGTCAGTATTGTCGGCGCGACGGGCTACGCAGGCGCGGAGCTTCTGCAGCTGCTCCTGCGGCATCCGGAAGTGCGGGTTGCACATATCACTTCGGAGAGCCACGCGGGGAAGTCAATCTCGTATGTCTATCCGCATTTCGAGCGGATCATGAATCAACCGTTGGAAAGCTTGGACAACATCGAAGCCATCGGCGAGGACAGCGATTTCTTGTTCATAGGATTGCCCGCCGGGTACGCGATGACAATCGGACTCGAATTGGAAAAGCTGCCGGTGCGGATCATCGATCTCGGCGCCGATTACCGCTTCCACGATACTTCAGCCTACGAAAAGTGGTACAAGATCGAGCATGCGCACAAGGACGCGAAGCGCGTCTATGGACTGGCTGAATTGTACCGGGACGCAATCAAAGACGCGAAGATCATCGGCAATGCGGGCTGCTATACAACGGCCAGCATTTTGGCATTGGCGCCGCTGGTCAAGTACGGGCTGATCGACACGGACAGCATCGTGATCGATGCGAAGTCCGGCGTGTCCGGCGCGGGCCGCTCGGCGAAGCTGCCGAACCATTTCCCGGAGCTCTACGATAATTTCAAAGCCTACGGCGTCGCGAATCATCGCCATACGCCGGAAATCGAGCAGGCGCTTTCGGATATCAGCGGAAATCCTGTTACGCTGCAGTTCACGCCTCACCTCGTGCCGATGTCGCGCGGCATCTTGTCCACCTGCTACGCGAAGCTGAAAGACGGCGAGACGGCGGAAAGAGTGGACGGGGCTTTCAAAGCGATGTATAAAGATGAATATTTCATCCGCTTACGAGGGCGAAACGCATACCCCGAGACGAAATACGTACGCGGTTCGAATTACTGCGATCTCGGTTGGCACATCGACGAACGGACAAATCGCGTGATCGTGCTGTCGGCGATAGACAATCTGGTCAAAGGCGCGGCAGGTCAGGCAATACAGAATTTCAACATCGCCTGCGGCTTCGACGAGAAACTTGGAATCGACATGATTCCGATGTACCCGTAATGGTTATATTATAATTATGCAAATATTAGGGAGGAAAAAACATGTTCAGTGAAGCAAATACGAAAAAAGGCGTTACGTTCCCGCAGGGATTCAAGGCTGCGGGCGTCAAGGCCGGTATCAAGAAGAGCGGGAATCTTGACCTTGCTTTGATTTACACCGAGAAAGAGGCGGCGGTTGCCGGTACGTTCACGCAGAACCAGGTGGCGGCGGCTTCCGTGTTCGTGTCGAGGGAAGTCGTGAAGGGCGGCAAAGCGCACGCGATTTGCGCGAACGCGGGCTGCGCGAATGCCTGCACCGGCGATCAGGGCATGGCGAATGCGCGGGCGATGGCGAAAGCCGCGGCGGACGCGGTAGGCTGCCCGGCGAATGAAGTTATCGTCGCGTCCACGGGCGTGATTGGCGTCCAGCTTCCGATGGAAAAAGTCATGGCGGGCGTCAAGGCGGCGGCGGCGGAACTGTCCGAGGACGGCAGCGTCAACGCGGGCAACGCGATTATCACGACGGACACTTACTCGAAAGCTTGCGCGACGGAGGTCGAAATCGGCGGCAAGAAAGTCCGTTTCGGCGCGATTGCGAAGGGCTCCGGCATGATCCAGCCGAATATGGCGACGATGCTTTGCTTCATCACGACGGACGCGGCAATCGATCAGAAGCTTTTGCAGGCGGCGCTGTCCGAGATTGTCGAGGTCACCTTCAATATGATTTCGATTGACGGCGACATGAGCACCAACGATATGGTGATCGTGATGGCGAACGGCGCGGCGGGCAACGCGCCGATTACCGGGAAGGGAAAAGATTACGAGATTTTCCGCGACACGCTGAAGGAGCTTTGCACGGGGCTTTCCCAGCGCATCGCCGCAGACGGCGAGGGCGCGACGAAGTTCCTGACCATCCGTGTGACGGGCGGAGAGTCCTTTGAGAGCGCGAAGCAGGTTGGCATGAGCGTCGCGAAGTCGCCGCTGGTCAAGACGGCGTTCTTCGGCGAGGACCCGAACTGGGGTCGCGTGATTTGCGCGGTGGGCTACGCGGGCGTGCCGATCAAGCCGGAAAAGACGGTGGTGAAGTTTGGCGGGATTCCCGTATACGCCAACGGCGTCGGCGCGTCCTTCGACGAAGCGGCGCTTCGCAAGGTCATGGCGGAACGCGACATCGTGATCGATGTGGAGCTTGGGCTCGGCAACGCGGAGGCGACGGTCTGGTCCTGCGATTTCTCTTATGAGTATGTGAAGATCAACGGCGAATACCATACTTAAGGAGGTACAGCAAAATGTTTTCACCGCAGGATACTGCAAACCTGCTTGTTGAGGCGCTGCCTTATTTCCAGGAGTTCTCGGGCAAGACCATCGTGGTCAAATACGGCGGCAACGCGATGATCAGCGAGGAGCTGAAAGAAAAGGTCATGCAGGACGTGACGCTGATGAAGCAGGTCGGCATCCGTCCGGTCATCGTGCATGGCGGCGGCCCGGATATCACGGGCTTCTTGAAAAAGGTCGGCAAGGACTCCGAGTTTGTCAGCGGTCTCCGCGTGACCGACGAGGAAACGATGGAAATCGTCGGCATGGTATTGATCGGCAAGGTCAACGCGGATATCGTCACAAGGCTGAACGTCTGCGGCAACCGCGCTATCGGGCTTTCCGGCGTGGACGCGGAGCTGATCCGCGCGAAAAAGAAGCTCGCCGTCGTGCATGAGGACGGCGGGGAACAAAAGGTGGACATCGGGCACGTCGGCGAGGTGAAGAGCATCAACGCCAAGATTCTCGAGGACAATCTCGACCGCGGCTATGTCCCGGTAGTCGCGCCGATCGGCGTGGGCGAGGACGGCGCACAGTACAATATCAACGCCGACTATGTGGCGGCGGCCATCGCGGGCGCACTGAAAGCGGAAAAGCTGCTGCTGCTGACCGACGTCGAGGGCATTTACAAGAACTTTGAAGATAAGAGTACGTTCCTCTCGTCGCTGACAAAGAAGGAAGCGGAGAACTATATCGAGGACGGCACGATTTCCGGCGGCATGATCCCGAAGGTCGAGGCGTGCCTGACGGCGCTCTCGCA
>CAMVJN010000110.1 GCA_947167825.1 uncultured Selenomonadales bacterium
CCGGCCAGAATTTCCTGAACTTTTCGGGATCGTCGAAAAAGCCCGCCGCCGTCACGTAGTTCGTCAGTGCGTCAAACCAAACGTAAATGACATGCTTCTCGTCGTCCGGAACGGGAATGCCCCAGTCGAAGGACGTGCGGGAAATGCAGAGATCGTCGAGCCCCCGCTGGATGAAGCTGATCATCTCGTTTCGGCGGGAGGTCGGCCGGATGAAATCTGGATTTTCCTCGATATGTTTGAGAAGCCGGTCGGCATAGTTCGACAGCTTGAAGAAATACGCTTCCTCGGACACCTTCTCCACCGGACGGTGGCAATCGGGGCAGCAGCCGTCCTCGTCAAGCTGAAGCTCTGTCCAGTAGCTTTCGCAGGGCGTGCAGTAAAGTCCGGTGTATTCCCCCTTGTAGACGTCGCCCTTCGCCTTGGCGCGGCGGAAAAATTCCTGCACGACGCGGTGATGGCGCGGCTCGCTGGTGCGCAGGAAGTCGTCGTTGGAGATGCGCAAACGCTTCCAAAGCGCCTGGAAACCGGCGACGATCTTGTCCACATACTCGATGGGCGTGATGCCTTCCTTCTCGGCGGCCTGCTGGATTTTCTGCCCATGCTCGTCGCTGCCGGTCAGAAAAAACACGTCGTACCCGGCCAGCCGCTTGAACCGCGCCATGGCGTCGGCGATCGTCGTGCAGTAGGCGTGCCCGATATGCAGCTTCGCGCTGGGATAATAAATCGGCGTCGTTATGTAAAAAGATTTGTTCGACATCAAAAAGCCCCCTTCATCAATAACTTCTTTATTGTATCAATCGAAGGCCATAAAATCAAGAAGGCCGTCGCAAAACGGCCTTCTTCCCCTCTATTTTCCCTCTGCCTCCAGCACCGCCTGATAAACGTCGCGCCGGGAAAGTCCCGTTCGTTTCGCCGTCTCGCGGATGGCCTCTTTCTTCGCCATGCCATCTGCCGTCAACCTCCTGACAATCGCTGCGGCGTCCTCCGGCGGCGATTCGGTTGACGTCTTTCGGCTTTCCTCCGCACCGCTAACGACAATGACGAATTCGCCCCGCAGCTGGTTTTCTTCGCACCACGCCAAAAGCTCCGACAGATTGCCCCGACGGAACTCCTCGAATTTTTTCGTCAGCTCGCGGGCGAGAACCGCCGGACGGTCTCCCAAAGCGCCGAGAATCGCTTTCATCGTCTCGCCAAGACGATGCGGCGCTTCATAAAAAATCAATGTATCCTTGCGTCCGGAAATCTCGGCGAGGCATTCGCGCTTTTTTTCCTTCGTCCGCGGCAAAAAGCCGACGAAGGAGAACCGCGTCGTATCAAGCCCCGACGCAATCAATGCCGAAAGCGCGGCGTTGGCGCCGGGAATCGGCACGACGCATATCCCTTCCGCTATGGCGTCGGCGGCAAGCTGCGAACCGGGATCGGCGATGCCCGGAAGCCCCGCGTCGCTGACACAGGCCAGATCGTTTCCCGAAAGCAGCCACTCAATCAGGCGCGGACCTTTTTCGTCCTTGTTGTGCTCGTGGTAGCTGACGAGCCGTGTCGAAAGGCCGAAATGCGTCAAAAGCTGCCGCGTTCGCCGCGTGTCCTCGGCGGCAATCAGCGGAACCTCGCCCAAAATTCGCACCGCGCGATACGTCATATCCCCAAGATTGCCGATTGGCGTAGCGCAAAGAAAAAGCGTGCCGGGCTTTTTTTCTTCCCTGGCACGCTCCATATCGTCCGCCATAAAATCACTCCGCATTTTTTCAGTGTTTCCCATAGATTTCCAAAAGCTCTGACGTATATGCACCGTCTTCGCCGTAAACCCGAAGCGCCGGCAAAACCGCAAGCCCGCCGAGGGCACCGCCCTGCACCGCCTCGATCAAAACGAGGTTCGCGGATTTTCCCGCTCGCGGCTCCACGAGGCGCATCCGTTTCGGCGCAAGCTGGTTCGCCGCCATCTCCGCGAATATTTCCGCCAGCCGCGCCGGACGATGCACCATCGCGAATTTTCCCCCGTAGCGAAGCGCATACCGCGCCGCCTTCACCACGTCCGAAAGTGTCGCCGTGACTTCCTGCCGCGCTCCCGCCTGCGCCCCTTTCGCGACGGGCCCGCCCGAAACGGTGCCATAGGGCGGGTTCGCCAGTACCACGTCAAAGCTTTCCGGTTTTATGAGATTCCGGATTTCCCGATAATCGCCGCAGCGCACGCGGACTTTTTTCTCCAGCCCGTTCAAGAGCACGCTGCGCGCCGCCATGCCCGCCATCGCATTGTCGATTTCCAGTGCCTCGACATAGGCGGCGTTTTCCGCCATCAAAAGCGGGATTGCCCCCGTCCCCGTACCAAGATCGAGCACGCGGCATTTCTTCCCGTATCGCGGGAAATGGGCGAGCAGCACCGCGTCCATCGAAAAGCGGAATCCGTCCGTGCGCTGGATGATCCGCCGTCCCAAATGATCCAGCGAATCGACACGCTCATTCCTCGCGAGGCGGACGCCCTTCATAATCCCCGTCCCGCGTTTCCGCAAAATTCTTGCGCGAACGTCCTCGATTGTCCTCGCGGCGCGGCGGCCTGTCATGGGACGCGTGCCTGTTGCTGCCTTTGCCGTCCCGTTCTCTGCGCGGCTTTCCGCCCTTGTCCAGGCGTTCGCCCCGTCGCTTCGGCGCACCTTCGCTTTCGGCGCGAGAGCCTTTTTTCCGGTTCTCGCCGTCGCCGCGCTGCGGACGTTCCTTCCGTTCCCCGCGCCCGCCGCGTCTGCGCGGACGCTGCTCCTCGCCGTTTTCCTCGTTTTGGAGCATCGCAATCGCCGCCAACGCCGCGACGTCCGACAAATCCTCGTCCTGCTCGACGATATCTTCCCAAGACGCCACGACCGTCCGGCTGTCGTCCAGCAGGATGGTCGCCGAGCGGCGCTGCGCGTTGATCGAAATGACCTTGCCGTCGCCCTCCATCGTCGCCACGCGCCCGCCGGGATGCGGCGCCTGCGCCTTCCGGAGCGCCGACTGCTCGCGCCGCCGCTCGCAATAGACATCGTTCTCATATTTCAGGCAGCACATCAGCCGCCCGCAGATACCGGAAATTTTCGTCGGATTCAGCGAAAGGTTTTGCTCCTTGGCCATGCGAATCGACACCGGCACGAAATCGCCGAGGAACGTGGCGCAGCAAAGCGGACGCCCGCAGCAGCCGATACCGCCGAGCATCTTCGCCTCGTCGCGCACACCGATCTGCCGAAGCTCGATCCGCGTGCGAAACACCGCTGCCAAATCCTTGACCAGCTCACGGAAATCAATGCGCCCGTCCGCCGTGAAATAAAAAATGATCTTGCTGACGTCAAAGGTGTATTCAACGCTGACCAGCTTCATCTCAAGCTCCCGCGCCGCGATTTTCTCCTCGCAGATGCGGAACGCTTCCTTTTCCTTTGCGCGGTTGTCCGCGACCCGGGCGCGGTCCTCGTCCGTCGCTTTGCGCTCCACAGCCTTCAGCGGCAATGTGACCTCCGAGTCCTCCACCTCACGCGGGCCGAGCGCCACATGGCCAAACTCCATGCCCCGCGACGTCTCCACGATGACGTCGTCGCCCTGTGCGATTTCCATCGACCCGACGCCGAAATAATATATCTTGCCCGCTTGCTTGAAACGGACGCCGATTACCGTCTGCATCCTGACCTCCATACTTCTTTTTATTTTCCTGCCTTCAACAAAAAACTCTCTATCAGAAGCCGCGGCGACGCATTCGAGGTCGAAAGCCGCCTCGCCGCCTCCGTCGCCTCCCGCTCCGCTGCAAACGCCCGATCCACCGTGAGCGTCCCGGCAAACGCGAACAATCTGTCACTGAAATCCCCGTTCATCAACGTTGCGGAGCCTTCCATAAGCGCGAGAACATCCCGCAGCAGCATCCGCATATAGCGGAACCATTCCAAGAGCCGTTCCCGGTCCAACGCGGCCAATCGCGCGCCGACGGAAAAAACCGTCTCCGGCGTCATCTGCGGCAGCTTTTCCAGCGTCGCCATCGCATCTTCCCGAAGTGAAAGCGCGTCATCGGCGAAAAGCCGAAGCGCGCGCCCCGCGCTGCCGCCCGACAGCGCAATCAGCGATCCGCGCAGTTTCTCCGGCACACCATGCGCTGCCAGCACCCGCGCCATCGCTTCGTCGTCCAGCGGCGCGAACGGCACCAGCATACAACGGGAAACAATCGTCGGCAAAAGCGCCTGCCGTGCCCCGGTTACCAACAGAAACAAGGTATCCCCAGGCGGCTCCTCCAAGGTTTTCAGCAGCGCGTTGGCCGCCGCGTCGTTCATCGTCTCCGCGTCGTCCAACAAGACCGCTCGCCGCGTCGAAAATTTCGGCGCCCGCGCCACTGCGCCGCGCATCTCGCGAATCTGCTCAATCTTTATACTTCGCACGGTTTTGCCCGAAGTCTCCGGCAAAACCGCGAAAAAATCCGGGTGCGTCCCCGCCGCCAACGCCCTGCAGCTTTCGCAGACGCCGCAGGCCAAACCGTCCTTCGGGTTTAGGCAGAGAAACCCCGCAGCAACAGCCAACGCCGCCTGTTTTTTTCCGACGCCCTGCGGCCCCGAAAAAAGAAGCGCGTGCGGCACGCGCTTTTCCGAAAGCAGGCGCGCGAGACGCACCCGCGTTTTTCCATGCCCTTCGACTGCCGCCCACGCGCCCGGCTGAACGCAAAGAACGACATCTTCTTTTTCTTCCGCCATCAGCTGTAAAGATCCACGAGCATACCGCGGATCGCGTCCTGACTCGCCACGATGTCAAGCTGATCCGACTGACCTAAGCGGATATGCTCGGCCATTTTCTCCAGTTCCTCGTCGATGCTCCGCACCGTCGTATAGACTTTCTGCCGCCCCATGCGGTCCCAGCCCGCCGACGTGTGCAGCTCGTACATATTCGCCACGGCCTCGTTGACAAACTCCTGCACAAGACTCCGATACGCGCGCAGTTCGTCATAGGTCGGCGTCTTCGTCAGCTTCGCGCCCTGCTCGTCGATTCTTTTCAGGAGCGCTTCCAGTTCCTCGCGGGTCATATTGCCACGCTGATCGGTCAGCTCTGCCGAGAACGAAGTATCCGCCTCGTCCACATGGCGCATCCCGCTGTGGACGGAAGACGGCATCGACTGCTGCCGCTGCGAAGTGATTTTTCCTATCTCCATACTGTCCCCCCGCTTCCGAAGGCTTACTCATACATTCCTTGGAAATTATTATACCGATTTTGCAGGGAAATGGCAACTGCCGCCGCAGAGAAATCAAATCCTTTCCAGCCGGTCCGCCTTCTGCCTTTGAGCCAGGAACAGAGGCACGTATTCGATGATTACGTTGGAGGTTTCCAGTCCGAACCACTGGATCGGGTTGCCGCCGATGCGGCGGATAAAATACTTCGCATGGATCAGCAGATTATCCCAAAAATCAATATCGCCTTCCTGCGGCA
>CAMVJN010000111.1 GCA_947167825.1 uncultured Selenomonadales bacterium
AACCCGCGCCAGCTTTTCTCCCAGCTTTCCCGCGGTGCGGAGAACTCGGAAAATTACGGCGGCAACACCCGCGAGCAGGGCTACTTCGACATGGTGGATATGGGCGAGCTGGTGAAGAACACGCAAAGCGCGATGCCGACCACCTCCGGCCCGCTGCTCTCGGCGCTCGACGACTGCGTGCTGTACCGTGTGAACGGCTCGTACCGTCCGAAAGGCCTCGGCCTCTCCTGCTACCATCCCTATGATGGCAACGCCGACGTCTGGCGCGCCTACGCAAACATCGACGCCGCGCCGACGCCGATCAAATGCCTCTACTACTATCTGATTTTCGGACAGATGCCCGACGCGGCGCAGCAATATCTGTCCGGTGCGCCGGCCTATACGCCGGAAACGCCCGGGACCGCCCCGAGCCCGGCCCCGGCTCCCGGACCGAGCACCGGGCCGACGCCAAGCCCGGCTCCGCCTGCCGGCGGCAGCATCAGCGACGCCCTTCTCGGTCAGGCGCCCGCAACGGCCCCGGCCGCAGGCACGCACCCGATCTACAACCTGCAGCAGCTCGAGAATACGCCCGTAGATATCGACAACGAAGGTTCGGCCTTTGTCCAGCTTCCGACGTCGGCGCTGGAAATGCTGTCCGCCGTCCATTGCCAGCTCATCTACATGGACGCGAAGCTGGACATCCTGCTCTGCCTCGGTTCCGACTCGAACATCTTCGCCGATTGGAACACGGGCCACTTCAAGGACAACTTCTTCGGCACATGGCCGATGCTCGAAGGGCATCCGGTCTATGTCGAGATTACCTTCGAGGGCGACGGGTTCAACCTCTATTCGATTCCGATCAAGCTGAACGGCGTCCCCTGCAACCTGCAGGTCGTCTATGATTTCAAGACCGAGAAATACCGGATCCTCGGCGCGCGGAAGGACGAGAAGAAAGGCGTCGCGAGCCTCGTGTCCAGCCGCGAGCTGATCAAGCTGAAGGCCGGCGACACGATCACGACGCTCCACTACGGCATGACGCTTTCCGGCCCCGACTCCAATCTCACCGAGGTCGAGGTGGACACCTTCACCATCGGCGACAATCCCACCGTCAAGGACGAGAATGTCGGTGACGGCACTTACGCTTACTTCTTCGAGTTCGTCGACCCTCTGAACAACTCCGTACTTTCCAACATGGTCACCTACACGATCCAGAACGGCAATATCACGACCTCGGTGGACAACTCCATGACCGGCGCGACAGGTGCGCAGGGCGGCTTCGCCGAGACGGGCTACGGCGCCGATCCGAGCCTGCTGCAAACGAACACGAACGCAGGCGGACCCGCAATGAATAACGGCGGCATCGCCGGTTCCATGACGGGCGGCGGAAACAGCGGCGGTTATAATGCCCCAGCCACGACCGGAGGTGGAAGCATCGCTGACCAGATGATAAGGTAAGAAATGCAAGGGGTGACACAGTTGTCACAATTATTTGAGGCAGAGAATCCTGCTGTTTCAAAAAGAACCCGCTTCATATTTATTTTGTTTGCGCTCGTTTTCGTGGCGGCGTTGTTCCGTTTCAGCGCCGCGCCGGAAGATCCGCCTTTGAAGGTCGGCTTCATCATCCTCGGCGACATCACCGAGCCGGGCTGGAATGCCTCGCATTATGAGGGAATCCGCGCCGCCTGCGAAGCGCACGGCGCGGAGCTTTTGGTGCGCGACCATGTGCCGGAAGGGACCGGATCCTGCTCGAAGGCGGTACGGGATCTGATAGCGCATGGCTGCGGTTTGATCGTCCTCGCGAGCTTTGACTATCCCGATGAAGTCAAAGATCTGGCGGACGAATACCCGGAGGTCGCTTTTGCGGCGACTTCGGCCAAGGCCTACGCCACAAACATGACTGCCTATTTCCCTCGCATGTATCAGGCCCGGTACCTTGCGGGAGCCTTGGCGGGAATGCGGACGAAAACGAACGTCATCGGCTATGTCGCCGCGTTTCCCAACGCCGAGATCCGGCGGGGCATCAATGCGTTCCTGCTCGGCGCACGGCGAATGAATCCAAAAGCGCGGGTCGTCGTCGCCTGGTCTGGCGCATGGGAAGACGCGGCCAAAGAGACCGTCCTCGCGGAACGGCTGATTCGCGAGACGGGCGCGGATATTCTGACTTACCATCAGGATGACGCGGTGGTTGCTGAGACGGCGGACCGGTTCGGCGTAGACTTCATCGCCTACAACGCGCCGATTCCCGAAGGGCTTTCCCACGGACTCGCCACGATTCGCTGCCGTTGGGATCTTTATTACGACGACATCCTCCGCCGCTACCAAAAGGGCGAGCTGAATGCGATGAAAAACCGCTGGATTGGTATCGACCGACATGCTGTGCTGCTCGACGAGCTGTCGCCGGAAGTTACCGAGGATATGCGCGGGTATCTCTATTATTTCCGGCGGGAGCTGTTCAGCCATCAGCTCATTTTCATCGGGCCGCTGTTCGACAACCAGGGCGTCCTGCGCTGCGAGGCGGGAGAATCCATCAGCGACGATGCGCTGCTGGAGTCTATTGACTGGCTGGTAAGCGGGGTGACCGTCCTTGAATGAGGAAAAAAAGACGCGCCGATTCCGGCCTGTTTTTAAAATCCTGGCACTCGTCGCCGTCCTCGCCCTTATCACGGGCTGGGCCGCGACCAGGACACAGGTATTGCTGAATCGCACACTGGAAAAGACGGTGGCACGGCAGGCGGCGGATCTTTCCGTCATGGCGGAGGAACGCTTCGGGCAAGAGTTCCAGACGCTTTCGCTGGCTGCAGGGCTTTTGGCATCCTCCCCCGGCGCGGCGGAAGAGACGCGTATCCTTTCGGAGCTTCGCGGTTCCGGGAACGGCGTCTCCGTCGGTATCCTGTCGGTGGAAGGGAAAGCCATATCCGGCCAATACCTCTCCCGACGGAATTTTTTGGATTTGCCCAATTCCTTCCGCGGCCAAAATGTGGTAGATTACTGTATGGGAAAAGGGTTGCTTTTCGTCGTTCCCATCTGGCACGGCCCAAACATCCGCGCCGTACTTTATCGCCTTTACAGCGACGAGATGCTGCCGGAACGGTTCAGCCTGACGGCATACCACCCTTCCATTCATCTCCTGCTTTGCGACAGGACCGGACAGGTTCTTGTGCCCTACAAGCGTTACAGCGAAGACGGCAAGAAGTTCTTTGCCGCCCCGGAGATACGCAGCGCTTTCGCGGATATTCGCGAACAGCTTATAACACGGCGTGCGGCGGCATCCTATGTAAAGCACGAAGGGGAAGCGTATTTCCTGTTCGCCTCTGACCTGCCGCAGACGAACTGCACCGTAGCGGGTTATATCCCATGGTCGGCGGTGGCGGAAGATATCGCGCTGATCAACGAGAGAATGCTTCGCTCCATCGGCATGCTGCTCCTGATTTTCCTCACGGCGGGACTGTATTTGTTCCAGGTCCGGCAAAAAGCGCTGCAAAGCGACGCGCTGCGCCGGGAAAAGGAACTCGCGGACAGCGCCAACCGGGCGAAGGGTGCGTTCCTGGCCAACATGAGCCACGAGATCCGCACGCCCATCAACGCCGTCCTCGGCATGAACGAGATGATCCTGCGGGAAGGGAAAGACCCTGTTGTCGCCCGCTACGCGCAAAACATCCGCTCTGCGGGTCGGACGCTCCTCGACCTGATCAACGACGTGCTGGACTTTTCCAAGATCGAATCCGGCAAGATTGAGATCGTGGACATCGACTATCGCCTGTCGAACCTGCTGCGAAACGCCGTAAATATGGCGAAGCCCCGGGCAGAAGGCAAAGGGCTTTCCTTCGGCTTCGAAGTGGACAAAACGCTTCCCGATGCGCTGTTCGGCGACATGACGCGGGTCCAGCAGATTGTCGTGAACCTCTTGACCAACGCCGCCAAATACACGGAAAAAGGCAGTGTAAATTTCCGCGTCTCCGGCGAACGGAACAAGGAGGCAGGCGACATCGTCCTGCGGTTCGTCGTGCAGGATACGGGCATCGGTATCCGCGAGGAGGACAAAGAGAAACTGTTCCAAGATTTCAACCGACTGGACAGCGTGCGGAACCGGAGCATCGAAGGTACGGGGCTGGGCCTCGCCATCACCAAACGTCTCGCGAACCTGATGGGCGGCGACGTAGTATTTGAAAGCACCTACGGCGTCGGTTCTGTCTTCACGGCCACGGTGTCACAGAAAATCGACGGCGACGAGCTCATCGGCGACTTCTCGGCGCGGATGTCGGATGCCGGGAACGAGCCGGCCTATCGTGCCTCATTCTTCGCGCCGGACGCACGGCTCCTCGTGGCGGACGACAATGAAATGAACCTGATGGTTGTCCAAGGTCTGCTGAAAAAGACCGGTGTCCAAATCGACGCCGTAACCGACGGGCAGGCTGTCCTGAACCGCCTTGCGAAAAGCCGATACGACGCGGTATTGCTCGACCATCGGATGCCCGGCATGAGTGGCGTCGACACCCTGCACGCCGCCAAGAAACTGCCGAACGCGGAAGACACTCCGTTCCTGATCCTGACGGCGGACGCCGTTGCCGGAATGCGGGAACAGTTCCTTTCAGAAGGCTTCGATGATTATCTGTCGAAACCGCTGGACGGCGCGACATTGGAATGGACGCTGATGAAGTACCTGCCGGTGGAAAAAGTGCATCCCTTCGAGGAAACGGAGACGACGCCTGAAAAAGATATCGCTGCGGCACTAACCGTCGCAGCGGCAGAATCGGCGGAGCAGACAGACGAGCCGCCGGTCTTCGACAAAACCTTGGGGCTGCGATACTGCGGAAATTCCTTGAATTTTTTCCGGGAGATGGTGACATTGTTCGTCGAACTGCACCCAGAGAAAAAGGCGCAGATCGAGGACGCTTACCGGGCAGAAAAATGGAACGACTATGTAACCTATACCCACGCGCTGAAATCCTCGTCCCTTTCCATCGGCGGCAAACGTCTCTCGGAGACCGCGAAGAAACTCGAGGCGGCAGGAAAGCTCCTCCTCGCGGAAAATACAGACGCAGCGGAAAAGGAAAAGGCGTTGGCGGCCATCCGCGAAAACCAGGAAAAGCTCCTGGCGCTCTACGATGAACTGACGGAACGGCTGCGTGAGGAAGAAAAACAAGAAAAATAATTATTTGAGGTGAATGATAATGGCAGACGAAAACAAGAAGGAAGAAACGACTGCGGAGCCTGAAGAAAAGAAGGAAAAGGAATTCTCCAAGCGTGTGACCCAGCTCATCGCGCTGTCCGCGCTGGTTCTCGCGATATGCGCGACCTTTTCCTCTTTGAAAGCGGGCGCCTTCAGCAGCAAAGCTATCCTCGCGCAGAACGCCGCTTCCAACGGCTGGGCCTACTACCAGTCGAAGAGCCTGAA
>CAMVJN010000112.1 GCA_947167825.1 uncultured Selenomonadales bacterium
CAGCTCCTCTATTACAAGCAGTTATGAACGTAGTGAATTACTGCTTGTTATATGCATGTGAATCGCGTTAGCGATTCATCGTAGGCTGTCTCGCAGGCCATCGCCTTTTGGATTTGTTCCCTCGTCAGTTCGTTTTTTATTAAAGCCGCTTCTGAGCGAAGCGAATTAGCGGCTCTTATATGCAGGGACTCGCTTTGCGAGTCATCGTAGTCGATCTTTGCCATGGCAAAACCTCCTTGCCTCGTTCCCAAATACGCGCCTGCAATCGCCTCTCCAGGCCCACCTTCCCGGCGAGAAAATCGATGGCCCGGGGCTGTCCATTTCTTCGCTTTCGTTTCTGCCGTCCATCGATCCTCCCACCTATCTTATACTACTCGCTGTTAGAAATTTTATTTCTTACAGCGAGTGCATGAGACGTCAGCCGCGCTGTAAGCGCGGCTGTAGCCTGTGCAAAACAGTCCAGTGGACTGTTTTGGGCGTATCTCAGATAAAGAATTTATCTGAGATTAGGCCTTGTTTAATAAATGAGACTGTGCGTCCTGACGAGAGATTTTTTCGTCCATCAAGGAAGCGAAAGCGAAGGCGTAGCATCGCTACGTCGAGTTTTCGCTGACACCGAGGGGCGGAAAAAGATCCGTCAGGACGTGCGGGCGATTTATTAAACGAGGCCTAGTATTAAACGTGTGGGTTAGCCACCAACGTGTGGGTCAGCACATGCCAGTGCCGCTGCATCCCAGTAGTCCATCCCCCCCGCTGCCTTTGCCAGCGTCTTCTCGTCCAGCTCAAAGTCCGCCAGTTCCGCCATGTGCGCCTCGGCCTCGTCCTTCGTGATGTCGAAGCCTTCTTCTTTTGCGGCCTTCATCAGTTCCTCGGCGGTCTTGCATTCCATCGCCCTTTGGATCTGCTCTTTTGTGAGTTCACTGGTGTTGATCTTTGCCATACTAAAATCCTCCTTGCAATGATGAAAATTTTTCGCGTTTAAGGACCGCCGCCCGCTTTCTTTTCCAGCACCTCTTCTATCACATATTCTTATGCGCATAACGAATGATTGCTTTGGTCACTAAATATCGCCATGACGCACAGTCTCATTTGTTAAAGCCCTACCATACTGCATACATAAGAATCGCAAGAACCGCCAGCCGCCATCTTCAGGCTCCCTTCCTGCAGTTCCACATCGGCCAGCTCCGCCAGATAGGCGTCCGCCTCCTCCTTCGTCAGCTCGACGCCCTCGGATTTCGCCAACGCCATCAGCTCCTCGGCGGTCCCGCAGGCCATCGCCTTTTCGATTTGCTCCTTCGTCAGTTTGTTTTTGTTGATCGTTGGCATAGTGAACACCTCCTTAAAACATCTTTGAGATTTCCTCTACCTATTATAACAAATCAGCCGCCCAAAAATTGACACAGGGAAAAAATTTTATATTGCCGTCCCGTCCATCGCCTCGCCCAAGCTCCGGGCGGGGCGTTTTGTTTTTTGCGCGAATTTCAAAAGCGCCCGCGCCTCCGCCAGCGTGACGGCTTTGCCCTGAAAGACGTAGCGCCCCGTGTTCCAGAGGTGGCCCCACGCGCCCGCGCTGCCGTCGTCCTTTATGAGCGACAGGCCCGCGCTTTTGGCCTCTTTTTCGGTGATGTGCCATTGATGGCCGTCCGCCGTGTTCTCGATTTTCTCCATCGCGAATCACCCCCTGTCCCGCAGGTATCCCCAATAGAACGCCAGCTTTTCCCGCACCCAGTACCGCCAGCGGTACGGATGGGAGAGAAGATTCACATAAGGCACGCGGTACGCATAGGCGTCCAGCCCGAGGCGGCGGGCCGTGTCCACGCAGCGAAGCAGATGGAAGTCGTTGGACAGCACCATGCAGCGGCGGATGCCGTTCTTTTTCGCGTTCACGAAGGTCAGCCGTGTGTTGAAGCCCTCGCCGTCCCGCAGGATATTTTCCGGCGGGACGCCCCGCGCCGTTAGATAGTCCGCCATATAGCGCGGCTCGGAGTAGTCGGTGCCCGGCCTTTCCGTGCCGGACAGGAAAAAACGAAGACGCGGGCAATCGGCGTAAAGCCGCAGCACCGCGTCCAGCCGCTCGCCGATCTCGTAGGGCAAGACGTAGCCGCAGCCGGGAACCACCGCCCACTCGATGCCCTCCGGCGCGGTCCTCTGGAATCGGCCGAAGCAGCGAAAAGGGATGCCCAAAAGAAAATCCACGGGTAAGCACACAAGATAGAAAATGACCACCAAAAGGCTCATGACCCGGTTCACCACCGGCGTATCGAGAACATCTTCCCACGCATCCCCCCATGTATCCTCCCACGCCGTCAGGCGTTTTTTCCATGCCATGCGATTCTCCTTTCCGGTTGCTACCCCTCCGCGCAATATTCTTCCAGCGACAGGCCGCCTTCTTGAATCGCCCGCGCCGCTTCCTTCCCGACGCGAAGCACAGAAAAAAGAGGGGAAAGCAGGCGGCAACGAGCTCGCTTTCCTTCCGCGCCGAAGCGCCGTCCAGCTCGTTCACGCCTGTTTCCCCCTCATGGTTCCATTTCCCGCAGCACGCCGTAGGCCGCGAATGAGTTGAAAGTCTTTTCCTGCGGATAGGCGCAGGTGCAAAAGGCCGCCACCCGGTCCTCCGGCGTGACGGGAACGCCCGCGTCGATCACGCTTTGCTCTTGGATCTCCGCGAGCCACCCCGCGTAGTCCGCCCGATCCCGGAACGCCGAGCGCTCCGCCAGCTTTTCCCCCTCGTGCGCCCAATAGCAAACCCCGGCAAAAATCCGCGCCTCGAAATACCGCCCGTCCAGAAAAAGGAAGATGCTCGGATGCTCCGCCAAGAACGGCGGGTTCGCCAGCTCCACGATGGACATGAACATGCTCCAGTCCTTCATGTGGTGCCCGTGGAAAAACGTGCAGTACGGGGGCATCACGCCGCCGTGGCGAAAGTCCATGCAGATGGCCCCGTGGATCGACGGCTCCCCGCTGAAATTGTGCGTCAGGTAATACCTTGGGTCCCGCCGTTCTTTCACCACAGGGTAGCTGATCGGCGAAAGCGGCATATAAATCCATCCGACGGTTTCGGGATTGATGGCGCGAAGCTCCGCGAGGTCGATGCGCGGCCATTTCTGCCCGTGGCCGCGCATTTTTTCCCCGAAGATGCTCCGATAGATTTCCCTCGGATCGTATCGCGCGTCGCTCAAAAATCCTCGCCGCCGGTGATCTCGCCGCGCAGGAACGCTTCCGGCATTTTCCCCGGCTCCATGTCCTCGCGTTCGTCGCCCTTCTTCGGATCTGGACACGGATCATACATGCCGCCGCCCGCCGCCCGGGAGAGCGCCGCCTCGTCCAGCTCGAAGTCCTCCAGCTCCGCCATGTACGCCTTGGCCTCCTCCGCCGTCAGCTCGTAACCCTCGGTCTTCGCCAGCGCGATCAGCTCCTCCGCCGTCTCGCAGCCCAGCGCCTTTTCCAGTTGATCTCTCGTCAGGGTGTTTTTGTTGATCGTGGTCATTTTGGTATCCTCCCTATGGAATATGTTTTTGAACTTCCTCTATCTATGATAACAAATCAGCCGCCCGAAAATTGATAGGTTTGGAAAAATTTTTTTCAAACCTATCACAGTCCGCGTTCTCCCTTTGTGAAGTACCCCTCGGCGGCGACGCCCGCGACGAAAAACACGTCTTCGTCGTCTTCCTCGCCCACCAAAATGTCGTACACCGTTTCGCGCGTTCCGGTGAATTTCACATCCGTCACCGTGGCAGTTCCGCCGTCCCGGAGCAGCGCCGTCGTTCCTTTCGCGTCCTTCACCATGATATTTTTCTCATGGCCCAGATAGAGGGTCTGGCTTGCCGTGGTGCGCCACAGCGCGCCATTGGAGAAGGAAACCTCGACGATTTCCTCCTCCTGCGGCGGCGTCACTTCCGTCACAATGCCGACGATTTCCTTCCCGTCCGCGTCCAGCGTGATCACTTCGTCGCCGACCTTCAAATCCATGATGCGCTTCACGCCGCCCGGCACGGCCACCTCGGAATCGCCCGCGAAGCAGGACTTGGGGTGGGCGGGATTGGTTTCGTTGCCATCGCAAGTCATATTGCCATAGCAGGAGCCCCCTGCCGCTTGCGCAAGGGTTTCCCCGTCCAGCTCGAAGTCGGAAAGCTCCGCAATGTACGCCTCGGCCTCGTCTTTCGTCAGCTCGTAGCCCCCGGCCTTCGCCAGCGCAATCAGCTCCTCGGGGGTCTCGCAGGCCATCGCCTTCAGGATTTGTTCCCTCGTCAGTTTTGCTTCGTTGATTGCTGCCATTTGAAAACCTCCTTCAAAAGTGATTTTTAGCCTCTTGTTTATTATAACAAATCAGCCGTCTCAAAATTGACACGTTTGAAAAAATTTTTTGGTGAATCTCGAAAAATTCCATTTTTGTCTGAACCCATCCGCCCCTTCATGCGTCATACCGGGGGAATTGCCCAAGGAGCTGCGGGACATAGCGCTCAATCAGCAGGCAAAGCCAGAGGCTTGCCGCGAGACCGACGCAGCTTGCGAGAAAAGCCGTAGCAAATTCCATGTCGGGGACAAAACTGCGGATCCACGGAAGAATCAACTGAAACACAAGATTCTTGTGGATCAGGAATATGCCCATGGTGTGCGCCCCGATGCAGGAGACTGCCGACACGCTGAAAGGCCGCGCCCCCTCCCGGGCGATCCTGGCCAGAATCATGCAAAAGCAGATTACGGTCATGGAGCCGGAAACGCTGTTCAGCAAAAACCAAAACAGATTGCCGTATCTGCCGTCGCACATGAGGGACAGCTCCAAGGCGTCCCCCCGCCCTGCGGATCCGAGATAAAACAGCACGGACGCGAAAACGAACGCCGCGCCCAGTTTCGTCCCCGTTTCCTGCGCGAAAATCAGGATTTTCTGGCGGAGCGCAATCCCCAGCAGGATAAAGCCCGCCGCGACAAAGGCGACGTTCAGGCACCATGGATAGCCGATTTCCAACGGCGGGCAAAGAAACCCGATTAGCAGCATCGGAACCGCCCCATAGGCGCACCATGCGCGAATCCTGTCGGGATCGGCTGCGCCGCACCACGAAATCACCGCTTGCACCAAAATGCGCGCCGTAAACAGCGCCGGCAAATACCAAAGCGACGTCAGGGTTCCCATGGCGGTCAGCGTTCTCCATGACGCGTAGAAAAGCTGCGGAAACCGGTCGAAGGAGAACGGCGCGTAAATCAGCCCCCAGATCAAATAGGGGACGACAAGCGCCAGCGTGTTTTTCCGCAGGAACGACTGCCAGCCCTCCCGCCCCGTGATCGGCTCCGGACGGATGGACAGCCCCGCCAGGAAAAAGAAGAGCGGCATGTGGAAGGAATACAGGAT
>CAMVJN010000113.1 GCA_947167825.1 uncultured Selenomonadales bacterium
TGCCCGAAATGCGGCGCGGACTTGAACCAAGACGACTGCGGCTGCGACCGCGAGGTCGTGGATCCGAGGCTTGAGGTTTTGAAAGATTTGATGATGAAGGAAAAGGGTTAAGGAGGTGTATCCGGATGGCAGCGCCGAAACGCAAGATGTCGAAATCGCGCCGCGACAAACGTCGCGCAAACTGGAAGCTCACGGTGCCGGGCTATGTGCTTTGCCCTCAGTGCCATGAGCCGAAGCTCCCTCACCATGTATGCATGGAGTGCGGCTTTTATGACGGCAAGGAAGTTATCGCTCAGGGTGAGTAAAAAACGGGAAAGAGAGCGGGCGGAGAAGCCTGCTCTCTTTTTGCTTGCATTTTGGAAAGAAAGCAAGTATAATCAGACGATATGATTGAAAAATTTCGGGGAGACATTATCTTGTCTGCCCCTGCAATGCGGGATTTGCGTATGCTTTTGCGTCCCGTCCGCAGGAGGGATTCCTGATGAGGATTGCAGTCGACGCCATGGGGGGCGATTACGCTCCGAAGGAGATCGTCCTGGGCGCACTGCGAGCCGCCCGGCAGTTTGATTGCGAAATCGTGCTGGTCGGCGATGAAGAAAAAATAAAACAAGTTCTTGCCGGCGAGCGGGACTGGGAAAAGCAGAAAGTGGCCATCCGCCACGCCGCCGAGGTCGTCGAGATGGACGAGCACCCGGCGGACGCGGTCCGGCAGAAAAAAGACTCGTCGGTAGTGGTCGCAACACGTCTTGTAAAGGACGGGGAATGCGACGCGGTGATTTCGGCGGGCAGCACGGGCGCGGCGGTGGCCGCTGCGCAGCTTGTCTTGAAGCGCATAAAAGGCATCAAGCGTCCGTCGATTGCGACGCCGATTCCGACGCCGCAAGGAGCGACGTTGATGCTGGATTCCGGCGCGAACGTCGACTCGAAGCCGATTCATCTTTTGCAGAGCGCCCTGATGGGCTCGGTTTACTCCGAACTCGTTTATGGACACAAGACGCCGCGGGTCGGCCTTCTCAACATCGGGGAGGAGGAGACGAAGGGCGACGAGCTCGCCCGTGAGACGTACCCGCTTCTGCGGGCGCTCGGGGAAAAGCAGGTCATTCATTTCACGGGCAACGCGGAAGGACGCGACATCCCCAAGGGAAATTTCGACGTGGTCGTCTGCGACGGCTTTGTGGGCAACGCCCTTTTGAAATTCGGCGAAGGACTGGCAAAGACGATTATCCGGCTGGTCAAGGACGAGCTGATGGGCGCGGGGCTTTTGGCGAAGTTCGGCGCGCTTCTGGTCAAGCCCGCGCTGCGGAAACTGAAGAAACGGTTGGACGTGACGGAGTATGGAGGCGCGCCGCTTCTCGGCGTGAACGGCTGCGTGATCATCAGCCACGGCTCGTCCAACGCGAAGGCGATTACCAACGCGATCCGCGTGGCCAACGATTTTGCGAAGAGCAAAGCTTTGGAGCGAATCCAAAGCACTATAATAAAGGAGGAGATGTTGCTCAATGACATCGACGACAATTGACGCCGGCGTCCTTGGCACGGGCTTTTACGTACCGGAGCGCATTCTCACGAATTTTGACTTGGAAAAAATGGTCGATACCAGCGACGAGTGGATCGTGGAACGCACGGGAATCCATGAGAGACATATATCGGCGAAGGACGTGCCCGCCTCGGAACTTGCTTATCAGGCGGCTGTCCGGGCCCTGGCGGATGCCCATACGAAGCCGGAAGAAGTGGATCTCATTATTTGCGCGACGCTGACGGGAGACGCGGTTTGCCCTTCCACGGCGAGTTTTATCCAGGACAAGCTCGGCGCTGTCAACGCGGCGGCTTTTGACTTGGCGGCGGCCTGTTCCGGCTTCGTGTACAGTTCCACTGTGGCGGCGCAGTTCATCAAGACAGGGACTTATCGCCGGGTACTGGTCATCGGCGTCGAGGTACTCTCAAAATTTTTGGACTGGGAAGACAGGAATACCTGCGTGCTGTTTGGGGACGGCGCGGGAGCCGCCGTTTACGGGCCGGTGGAAAAGGGCTTCGGCATCCTTGGTTTTGACCTCGGGAGCGACGGCAGCGGAACGGGCGCGCTGGGGATTGCGTCCGGCGACCGGGGGCGCGCGCTGGTTGAGGGCCAAAAACAGAACTGCGTATACATGAACGGCGCGGAGGTTTTCAAGTTCGCCGTTCGCGCCATGGGCGCGACGATGAAGCGATCCTTGGAGCGTGCGGGCATGGAGCCGAAGGACGTCGATTGGCTCGTTCCGCATCAGGCGAATATAAGAATTATCCAGTCCGCGGCAAAACGGCTTGCATTGCCGTTGGAAAAGGTTATAATCAATATTGGGAAATACGGGAATGTGCCTGCCGCCTCGATACCGATGGCTCTCGCAGAGGCCGCGGGCGAAGGCCGGTTCAGGAAGGGCGATATCGTCGTCCTGGCCGGGTTCGGCGCGGGCCTGACATGGGCTTCCTGTATCATGCGATGGGCGAAGGAGGATTTGTAATGTTTGAAGAAAATGCGGTTTGCAAGATGCTGGGGCTCAAGTATCCGATCTTTCAGGGCGGGATGGCTTGGCTCGGAACTGCGGAGCTGGCGTCCGCGGTCTCGGAAGCGGGCGGCCTCGGCATCATTGGCGCGGGTCATATGCCGCCGGACGTGCTTCGCGCGGAAATCCAGAAGGTGAAGAAGGCGACGAAGAAGCCCTTCGGCGTCAATATCATGCTGATGTCCCCCTTCGTCAAGGAAGTCATGCAGTTGATGCTGGATGAGCGTGTGCCGGTGGTGACCACGGGCGCGGGCAATCCCGGCGAGTATATTCCTTCGCTGAAAGAAATCGGAACCAAGGTCATTCCCGTTGTGGCGTCTGTGGCGCTGGCGAAGCGCTTGGTCCGCACGGGCGTCGACGCAATCATTGCGGAGGGCATGGAAAGCGGCGGCCATATCGGCGAGCTGACGACCATGGCGCTGGTGCCGCAGGTGGTGGACGCGGTGGATGTTCCCGTCATCGCGGCCGGCGGCATCGGCGATTCCCGCGGTATCTGCGCGGCGTTTGCGCTGGGGGCGCAGGCGGTGCAGATGGGGACGCGCTTCGTCATGTCCGAGGAATGCATCGCCCATGAAAATTACAAGAATCTCGTATTGAAGGCCCGCGACCGTTCGACGGTTATCACGGGCCGCACCACGGGTCATCCGGCGCGGGTGCTGCAAAACAAGCTGACGCGTATTTACCTCGAAAAAGAGGCGGCGGGCGCGTCCGCAGAGGAACTGGAAAAGCTCGGCCTTGGCACGCTCCGCATGGCGGCGCGGGAAGGCGACGTGGAGATGGGATCGGTGATGATCGGGCAGATTTCCGGCATGATGAACGACATCAAGCCGGTCCGCGTAATCTTGGAAGACCTCGTCAACGGCGTTTCGGCGGTCGCCGAAAACGCGCGCAAGAATTTCCGTTGAAGCGGGAGGCAGGAATGAGCAAACTGGCATTTGTATTTCCCGGGCAGGGCGCACAGGCCGTCGGCATGGGAAAGGAATTTTACGAAACCTACGATATTGCGAAAAAGCGCTTTGACGAAGCGGACGAGGCGCTGGGCTATTCAATCAGGAAAATGTGCTTCGAGGGGCCGGAGGAGGAGCTTCGGCTGACGGCGAATACGCAGCCCGCGATCCTGACGGTCAGCGTGATTGCCGCCGAGATTCTGAAGGAGCACGGCATCGAGCCGGACGTGGCCGGAGGCCACAGTCTCGGCGAGTATTCCGCGCTGGTGGCGGCAGGCGTCCTCGATTTCGCGGACGCGGTGCGTCTTGTGCACAAGCGCGGGATGTATATGCAGGAAGCCGTTCCCGTGGGAGAGGGTGCCATGGCTGCGGTCATGGGACTGTCCCGCGAGGAGATTGTAAAGATTTGCGAGGAAATCAACGCGTCGGCGTCGGTGCAGGCGGTGAACCTGAACTGCCCGGGGCAGACGGTCATCGCGGGAGCGACGAAGGGCGTGGAGAAGGCCGTGGAGGCCCTCAATGCGGCGGGCGCGAAGAAGTGCGTGATCCTGCCGGTCAGCGCGCCTTTCCATTCGACGCTGATGGAGCCCGCAGCCAGGAATTTGGCGGCGGAATTGGATAAAGTGACCATCCGTGACGCGAAATTTCCGGTGGCGTCGAATTATACGGGCAAGCTGGAAACGAAAGCGGCCGAGATCAAGGAAAACCTTGTGCTGCAGGCGGCGCATCCGGTGCTGTGGGAGGACTGCGTAGCTGCCATGCGCGAGTTCGGCGCGGATGCCTTTATCGAGGCGGGCCCGGGCAAGACGCTGGGCGGCTTCAACAAGCGGATTGACCGTAAAATCAAGAATATGAATGTCGAAGATGCGGCTTCCCTCGAAAAAACTCTTGACACATGGAAGGAGGTTCGCTAATATGCTTTTAGATGGAAAGTGTGCCCTTGTGACGGGCGCTTCGCGGGGCATCGGCCGTGCTGTCGCCCTGAAACTCGCGGCTGAAGGCGCAAAGGTGGCTCTGAACTTCGCCGGGAATGAGGCTGCGGCCACTGAAGTCCGTCAGGAAATCGAAGCGGCGGGCGGTCAGGCGATTCTCGTCAAGGCGGACGTCGCCAACGAGGCGGCTGTGCAGGAAATGGTGCAGAAGACGGCGGACGCCTTCGGACGCATCGATATTCTTGTGAACAACGCGGGCATCACCCGGGACGGGCTGCTCGCCCGCATGAAGGAAGAGGATTGGGACGCGGTACTGTCCACGAACCTCAAGGGTGTGTTCCTGACGACGAAAGCGGTCGCGAAGCTGATGATGAAGCAGCGCGCCGGACGGATCGTCAATATGGCTTCCGTTGTCGGGGTTACCGGCAATGCGGGGCAGGCGAATTATTCGGCGGCGAAGGCGGGCGTCATCGGGTTCACGAAGACAGTCGCGAAAGAGCTGGCGAGCCGGGGCGTTACGGCGAACGCTGTCGCGCCGGGTTTCATTGATACCGACATGACCTCGGTGCTTTCGGACAAGGCGAAAGAAGCCGCGCTCTCCGGCATACCGCTGGGGCGCATGGGAACGCCGGAAGATATTGCCGACGCCGTCTTGTTCCTGGTGTCGGACCAAGCGTCCTACATCACGGGGCAGGTTCTTCATGTTGACGGCGGAATGGTTATGTAAACTATAGATAGAGATTATTTCCTGGAGGGAGGTGAATACACCATGGCGACGTTTGATAAGGTCAGGGACATCGTGGTTGAGCAGCTTGGCGTTGAGGCCGATGATGTCACGATTGAGTCTACGTTCATTGATGATCTGGGTGCCGATTCGCTGGATATTGTTG
>CAMVJN010000114.1 GCA_947167825.1 uncultured Selenomonadales bacterium
TTTCGGTGACGTCCAGCGTTTTGCAGTTCGATTACGGCGGATGCCGGATCAATATTCTCGACACGCCGGGCCATCAGGATTTCAGCGAGGACACTTACCGCACGCTGATGGCGGTGGACAGCGCGGTTATGGTGCTGGACGCGGCGAAGGGTGTAGAGGCGCAGACGAAAAAGCTGTTCAAGGTCTGCAAGGAACGCCGGATTCCGATTTTCACGTTCGTCAACAAGCTGGACCGCTTCGGCAAGGCGCCGATCGATCTGATGGACGAGCTGGAAAACGTGCTGGGTATCCGCTCCTGCCCGATGAATTGGCCTGTCGGTTCGGACGGACGGTATCGCGGCGTTTACGACCGGCAGACGAAACTGGTGGAGCTTTTCGCCGCCGACGAGACCCACGGGCAGGAAACGCGCACGTCGGAGAAGTTTGCGCTGGACGCGTCGGAGCTTCGGGAAAGATTGGACGAGGAGACGTATCAGGCGCTTCTCGACGATATCGCTTTGCTGGACGAGGCAGGGGAAGCCTTCGACGAGAAAAAAATCGCTTGCGGTGATTTGACGCCGATGTTTTTTGGTTCGGCCATGACGAATTTCGGCGTACAGAATTTTTTGGAGGAATATCTGCGTCTCGCGCCGCCGCCCGCTTCGCGCGTATCTTCCGACGGGGAGATTCAGCCCGGGGACGAGAAGTTTTCGGCGTTCGTCTTCAAGATTCAGGCGAATATGAATCCCGCGCATCGCGACCGCCTTGCTTTTATCCGCATCGTTTCGGGCAAGTTCGAGCGGAACATGGCCGTGTGGCACGCGGCCTCGGACAAGGTCATCAAGCTGGCGCAGCCCCAGCAGTTTCTCGCGCAGGACCGTCAGATTATCGACGAGGCCTGGCCGGGGGATATCGTCGGTCTGTTTGACCCGGGGATTTTCGGTATCGGCGATACGCTTGCCGACGAGGCGCACAAATTCAAGTTCGCCGATTTCCCTGTATTTCCGCCGGAAAAATTCGCGCGGGTGCAGGCGAAGGATACAATGAAGCGCAAGCAGTTCGTCAAGGGCGTCGAGCAGCTTACACAGGAAGGCGCTATCCAGCTTTTCCGGCAGGCGGGCGCCGGAATCGAGTCGTACATTGTGGGCACAGTGGGCACGCTCCAGTTCGACGTGCTGACCTATCGGCTGAAAAGCGAGTACGGCGTTGATATTGAGCTGGTCATGCAGCCTTTCGAGGTCGCGCGATGGCTGACGTATCCCGGCGGGCAAGCGGTCACGCCGGAGTCGCTCCGCGGCGCGGACCGCGGCATGTTCGTATATGACCGTGAGGATCGTCCCGTGCTTCTCGTCAATAACGAGTGGGCGCTGGGCTGGATTACGGACAACAATCCGAAATTGGAACTCCATCCGGTGCCGCCGGATCGGCAGGAAATCTGAGATTATAGCACCGCCGCATGCGTTCGTGCGGCGGTGTTTTACGGGGCAAAAATGAAAAAATCCTGTATGGATTTGCTTTTTGCGGGGTGTTTTCGTATACTATAGAGCCGTACAGATATGTACTCTTATTTTTCACGATGGAGGCGCAGGGCATGAGTCATCGAAAGCGCGGAAACCGCCCACAGCCGATACCCGTGCCGGAAACGCCGGAAGTCCCGGAGCAGGCGGAACAGAAAAAATCGTCGTTCGGCTTCCTGAAGAAGATTTTCGTATGGGTCAAGCCGCTGGATTTTGTGATTTTGATTGTCGGCGGAATCATGATCTCACGGGTGGATTTCGCGAACGTCACACTCGTCGACGTGATTTATATGACCACGTTCCTGATGTGGTTCCTGTTCCTGCTGGCGCGGATTTATTTCACCAGAATCAATCGGAGCATTATGGGGAAGGACGCCTGACGGCATGGGAAAAGCGTTAGGCGCGGTTTTGATTTCCGTAGTGGCGGCGATTTTCGCCGCATTCGGATTGCCGACGGATTGGCTCGAAAGTGCTCCGCCTCCGCCGATGGAGACCGGTGTTACCGTCAAGGTGTTGGACATCGGGCAGGGCGACGCAATCCTGATTCGAACCCCGGAACAGACGGTTCTCGTCGATACCGGCGATACAAGTGAGACGGATCGGCTTCGCGCGGCGATTAAAAAGGAGAGCGTGCGGCGCGTTGACAAGTTGATTATTACTCATCCGCATCGCGACCATATCGGCGGCGCGGAAACCGTTTTTCGGACCTGCGACGTCAAAGAGGTATTCGACAACGGGCAGCCGACTTCGACGAATGTCTATCGCGAGTATTTGAGAACCATCCAAAGAAAAGGGATTCCGTCGCGGACGCTCCGCGACGGGGATGTGCTCGACCTCGGCGGCGGCGCTTTGCTTCGCGTGATGAGCCCGACGCAGGAAATGGTGGACGAACGCGGCATGCAGAACGGCAAGGTGAACCTGAATCTCAATTCTCTCGTTGCGAAACTGGAGTATGGGGATTTTTCGATGATGCTGACCGGAGACGCGGAAGCCTTGACGGAAATGGAGATATTGAACCGTTACGCGCCGGAACTGTTGCGGTGCCATCTGCTGAAATCCGGGCATCATGGAAGCAAAACGGCTTCCGGCTCAAAATTCTTGCAGGCGCTCGACGCGGACGCGGCCTTGATTTCCTGCGGAGAGGACAATGAGTACCATTGTCCGCATCCGTCGGTGCTTACCCGGTATGAAAAGCAGGAAATGGATGTTTTTCGGACTGACCGCGACGGAACGATTACGGTCAGGACAGACGGGAAAACTTACTCCATAGAGACTGAGCGGGGCGGAAAAGCCGACGCCGGGGCGAATCCATGAAAAATGCAGTCAAAATAAGAGCGGTCATTGACCGTTTTGAAGATGAAAATGCGGTGCTGCTTGTCGGGGAAGACGAGCGGCAGGCGATGTTTCCGGTGGCAGGTCTGCCGGAAGGTTTAAGTGAGGGGGATCATATTCGTATGGAAATTTCATACGACGCGAAGGCGACGAAAGCCGCGATGGAAGAAACGACGCGTCTGCTGGATGCGTTGAGGGGGCGTCGATCATGAAGCGGGCAATTGCGGTACGGATCCTGGGACTGGTTGTGCTTTGCCTGTGGCTTCTTCCGACGTTGGCGTTGGCGGCTCCCACACGCAGGGTGACGTCCTTCCAGTCGCAGGTGGTTACGGAAGGCCGTCAGACCTTTTTGCGTATTGAAATCGGCATGAACGGCCCAATCAAGGACTATGAAGTCAAGGGAGACGGAATCCTGAATCCGAACCGATTGACCATTGACTTCGAGAAAGCGGAGAAAGGCGACGTCCGCTCGGAGATTCCGCTGGACCGAAAATTCGCGAAGACGCTTCGCTTCCAGGAAATGGGGAAGAAGCTTCGGGTAACCATCGGAATGCAGGTTCCGGCGTCAGAGAGGAATTACCGTGTTTACACTTTGGAAAAGGATCGCCGTGCGGGCAAACCGCATCGGCTTGTCATTGAGCTTTATGGTGAAGGCGGACGGCGGGGCCATGTGGCAGGGCTGAAAGGAAGAACAATCGTCGTCGATCCGGGCCACGGAGGTTCGGATACGGGCGCAGTCGGTGTCGGTGGGCTTAGGGAAAAGGACATTACGCTGGAGGTTGCTGGCAAAGTCCGGGACATTCTGGAAAATTCCGGCGTCAAGGTCGTGATGACACGCGAGGACGATCGGGACGTTTACGGGCCGACGGCGACGGATTCCCAGGAGCTTCAGGCGCGAGTCGATTATGGGAACTTCACGCCGAACGTCGATGTGTTTTTGAGCATTCATTGCAATGCGTTCACCAGCGAATCTTCCAACGGGACCGAGACATATTACTATCCGAAGACATGGCTGGATTCGCTGCTGGCGCAGAATCTCCAGGAAGCTATGATTGAGCACGGGGATCGCCGGGATCGCGGCATTCATGAAGCGCGCTTTTACGTCTGCCGTCATTCGACCATGCCCGCCGCTCTTGTAGAGCTTGCGTTTATCACGAATTATGTGGAAGGAAATCTTTTGGCAGACGAGGATTTCCAAGATGAAATGGCGCAGGGCATCGCGGAAGGGCTTGCGAATTATTTCGCGGCCAGCGGTACATAAATCTTTAGCATAGAAGGCGATGAATGATGGATATGACAGGAAAAGCTGCAGCTGCCGCAATGATGGCGTCCTTGTTGCTTTTGACGGCGGGGTGTGAGGAAACGGGAAAGCCGGGGCAATCGTCTAAACCGCCCACGGCAGCCGAGAATCCGGCGCAGAAGCAGAATATTACGGTGCCGACGACTCCGGCGGTGCCGGCGCAAACGGAGGTCAAGCTGTATTTCCCGAACGAAGAAGGCGACAGTCTCGGTTCCGTGAAGGTCAGCGTTCCCGTGGAGGACAAATACACGGCGGCGGCAAAGGAACTCGTTTCCGGGACGAAGGAGCCGGGGCTTACGGGGATTTTCCCGAAAGGCGTTAAAGTCCTTGGCGTAAAGGTTGAAGGCAATCTCGTGACGATAGATTTCAGCAAGGAATTGACGCATAAGTTTATCGGCGGCTCCACCGGCGAGCAAATGCTTGTCAGCGCCCTTGTAAACACAATGACGGAATTTCCCGAGATCGAGCGTGTGCTGATTACGGTGGAAGGCGAGCGCATCGAGACGATTGCCGGTCATCTCGACACCAGCGAGCCGTTCACGCGGCCGACCGGATTGGTGCAATAATTCATTTAGGAAAAATACAGGCTCTGTGTAAAATCCGCGGCAAAGCGTTTCCTTGGGAACCGCCGAGGCTTTTATATAGAGCTTTTTTGTCGGAATGCGTCGGCAAAAGGGCAAGGTTGGGCTTGTTTTTCACAGTCAATTATGGTATTATGCGTTGTGGTATGTTTGGCTCAGGCATGGCGTACCAAAGATATATATGAAGAGAAGGGAATGCGGCAGGGTATTCCCAATTAACGGGAGGGCAATTCAGGCATGAAGGTTTCCAGAGAAAACGGGGAAAATCAGCAGGTTATCTTGACGATCGAAGCGTCGGCGGAAGAGTGGGGCAAGGCGATTGCGGACGCCGCGAAGCGTATTGCAAAAGAAGTGAATATTCCGGGATTCCGTCGCGGAAAGGCGCCGCGCCATATTCTTGAGCAGCGGATCGGCAAAGAGGCGCTGATTGACGAGGCATACGAAAAGTTCGGGCCGAAGGTTTTCGACGAGGCCATGGCGGAGGAAAAGCTGGAGCTTGCATCCTATCCAAACTTTGAGCGTGTGCAGGCGGAGGAAGGCAAGCCTTTTATCCTGAAGGCGACGATTACGCCGAAGCCCGAGGTCAA
>CAMVJN010000115.1 GCA_947167825.1 uncultured Selenomonadales bacterium
TGCCGGGAACGATCAGCTTTTGCTTCGAGGGCATCGAGGGCGAGAGCCTGCTGCTGCTTTTGGACGACAGAGGGATCTGCGCGTCCTCCGGCTCGGCCTGCACCTCCGGTTCCCTGGATCCGAGTCATGTGCTCTTGGCTATCGGCAGGCCCCATGAGGTCGCCCACGGCTCGCTGCGGCTGTCTATCGGCGAGAACAACACGGAGGAGGACGTGGAGCAAATCCTGCGGGCGGTGCCGGAGGTCGTGGGGTATCTCCGCGGAATCTCGCCGCTTTGGAAGGACAAGCTCGTCGGCAAGCGGGAATTTCTGCTGCCGGAATAAAAAGAAAAAGGGGAGGCATTTTGATATGTCATTATACAGTGAAAAAGTGATGGATCATTTCCGCAACCCGCGCAATGTGGGGAGCATGGAGAACGCCGACGGCGTCGGCGAGGTGGGCAACGCGAAGTGCGGCGATATCATGAAGATTTATTTGAAGATTGACGACGATGTGGTGACAGACGTGAAGTTCGAGACTTTCGGCTGCGGCTCGGCCATCGCGTCCAGCTCGATGGCGACGGAGATGATTAAAGGAAAGCCGCTGGACGAGATATTGACGGTCACGAACAAGGCGGTGACGGAGGCGTTGGACGGCCTGCCCGCGCACAAGCTCCACTGCTCGGTACTGGCGGAGGAGGCAATCCGCGCGGCGGTCAAGGACTATTACGACAAGAACGGCGTCGCTTATGACGCGGCGCAGTTCTCCGCGTCATGCGCCGCCTGCCACGCGTGAACACGGCGGAGGCGCCGGAGGTGGGAGAGAAATGACGCTTCTTCAGCTAAAATATGCGCTGGCCGTCGCGAAGTACGGCTCGGTGAGCCTTGCGGCCCGACATCTTTTTATTTCCCAGCCGAGCCTGACCGAGTCGCTGTCCTCGCTGGAGCAGGAAATACAGCAGACGCTTTTCGTCCGAAGCTCGCGGGGCATGAAGCCCACCGACGAGGGGCGCAACTTTCTCGGTTACGCGCGGCAGGTGGTCGAGCAAATGCGGCTGTTGGAGGATCGATACAACGGCAAGAACGTCAAGCGGTATTTTTCCGTTTCGACCCAGCACTACACCTTTGCCGCCAGCGCGTTTGTCGAGCTGGTCAAGGCGCACGGCGGCGACGATTACGAGTTTTCGCTGCTGGAGGAGCGCACCGGGAAGATCATCGAGAACGTCAAGAATTTCAAAAGCGAGATCGGCGTCCTTTATATGAGCCGTTCCAATGAGGTCATGCTCCGGAAGCTGCTGAAGGAGAGCCGCCTCGTCTTTTCGCCGCTGTTCATGGCGCGGCCCCATGTGTTCCTGTACCGCAAGCACCCGCTGGCGAAACAGGCGTCCGTCACGTTCGCTGATTTGGAAGTTTTTCCCTGCGTTACTTTTGACCAGGGCGAGGAAAATCCCTCCTACTTTGCCGAGGAGATCGGCAGCGAGCGGCAGATGCGGCAGCGCGTCCTTGTCACCGACAGGGCGGCGGTGGTGAATTTCCTGATGAAGCTCGATGCGTATATTTTGACGACGGGCGTCCTGCCCTCGTTCCTGCACGGACGGGATATTATTGCCGTCCCGCTGGAGTCGGACGAGGTCATGACCGTCGGCGTGATCCGCCATGCAGACCGCAGAATGACGGAATTGGGGCACGCCTTCATGGCGTCGCTGGAAGAAACCGTCGAGAAGATGGGGCTGACGAAGCCGAAAGAACAGGTATAGGATTCCCCTATGGCTGACAATAGGTTTTAAGGATTTTTCAATAGGGCGCGAAGATGATATAATGCGAAACATGAAAGGTCAATACAGATACACAGGCTGATCAGAAAGACTGAAGGCCGGGCAGAAAAGCGATTTCGTTTTTCGTCCGGCCTTCATTGTGTTTTGGGGGGATGAGTATGAAGGAAGATTGTATGGGCGCGTGAAGATGACCGTTTGTATTATTTGAATGAAAGGATGTATGAAGCATGGCGGATGTATTGGGAAAGCTGAAAGGCGCGATTTTGGAGTTTGACGAGGACGCGGCGCTGGAAGCCGCGAAGGAGGCCGTGGCCGAGGGCGTCGATCCGGTGAAGGCCATCGGCGCGTTGGCGGAAGGATTGAACGAGCTCGGCGAGGCGTTCGAGAAGATGGAAGTGTTCCTGCCGGAAATCATGTTGGCTTCCGACGCGTTCAAGGCGGCGCTGGAGATTTTGGAACCGGAGCTGAAGAAGACGCACAAAGAGGGCGAGAAGGCCATCCCCGTGGTCATAGGCACGATCCAGGGCGATGTGCATCAGGTGGGCAAGGACATGGTGGCGACGTTCCTGACGACGGCGGGCTTCGACGTGCACGATCTCGGCGTGGACGTGGCGCCGTCAAGATTCCTCGAAGAAGCGAAGAAGATTGATGCGAAGATTATCGCGGTCGCCGCGCTGATGTCCACGACGCGCCCGGTGCAGAAAGACCTGATCGACTTCCTCGAAGCGAAGGGCGTCAGGGACAACTACATCGTGCTGGTGGGCGGCGGCGTGGTCACGCAGGAATGGGCCGACGAGATCAAGGCGGACGGTTACGGCCAGGACGCGATCGCCACGGTGGAAATCGCAAAGAAGCTGCTGCACGTCGCATAATTTGGAAATCATTTCCGAATGTTTCACGTGAAACATTCGAACATAACCTGAAAATTTTTGCACAATTTATGAAAACCGCGAAAATACAGGCGTTTTAAGAGATTTGCTTTGAAATATTTTGCGGTGAAGGAAAAATGATTTCCGAAAAAATGTTTCACGTGAAACAATGGAACATAACCTGAAAATAAAATGAAAGAAGATAGATGGAGGAGAGTTGTATGAGCGTACATGGAACGAAAGGTAAATTCATTGAGTATTGGGGACGCGGCGAAACGGGGCCGATCGCGTTCCAGAAGGAATTTGACACGAAGATTTATTGGCCGCGGTTGAAGGAACTGACGAAGAAGTACAACATCGAATACGCGCCGGGCAAGGTCGTGCCGACGGACGACGACGAGCTGGACGCGATCTGGCAGGCGGGCAAGGAACTGCTGCTGGACGTGGGCATCCTGAACGTGTCGACGGAGCGCCGCATCACGTTCACCGAGGACGAGCTGGAGGACGCGCTGGAAAACCTGCCCACGGAAGTGACGCTGGGCGAGGGCAAGGACGCGGTCACGATCCCGCACCGCGGCTTTGAGGACTACGACAGCGGACGCACGCCGGTGGGGACGATGGGACGAATCCTCGGCCCGATTTCCGACGATCTCTATGAGAAAGTCGCGTTGTCCTATGCGCAGGAGCCGCTGATCGATTATGTGCATTTCCAGGGCGTCAAGGAAAAGGTCAACGGCATTCCGGTCAAGCCGGGCTCGCCCTTCGAGATGATGGCGGAAATCCAGCACGTCTCGACGGTCAAGGACGTGCTGCGCCGCGTGAACCGCCCCGGATTAGCGGACGGCGGCTCGACGCCGGTGAATCTCCGCGCCGAGATGGCGGCGGCGAATCCGCTTTGGGGCGTGGGGAAGGGCGATGTGCGCCACGTCTATATCATGCCGCAGCTCAAAACGGACTACGACCAAATGTGCCGCGCCTATTTTTGGCACCAGTACGGCGCGAATATTTGGGGCATCCTGCAGTCGTACATCGGCGGCGCGGCGGGCGGCCCCGCCACCTCGGCGGTGAACGGCGTCGCCGACCTTCTCGCTTACGTCATGTTGTATGAGCCGACCATTCTCGGCACATGGCCGACGGATGCGCTCTATTTCTCGAACAGCAGCAAGTACGCGCTTTATGTGGCGAACTACGGCGGCGCGGCGTTCCAAAAGCACACGCATTTCCCGGCCCTCGTAGGCGCGGCGTGGCAGATGACGGCGGGCATCGGAAGCGAGGAATATTTCTGGGAGACGGCGGCGGGCGCCATCGGCAGCGCGACGCTGGGCTTCCTCGTGGCGGGCGGCACCGGCCATCAGAGCGCCGGGCTCGACCACGCCTGCGGTCTCGGCGCGAGATTCGCCGCAGAGGTCGGGCGCGCCGTGGGCAAGGCGCGGCTCACGCGGGTACAGGCAAACGATCTCGTCAACAAGATCCTGCCGAAGTACCAGCCGCTGATCGACAATCGCACGCTCCACACGAAGGGCGGAGATTTCCGCACGGTCTACGATCTCGAGACGGTGCAGCCGAAGCCGGAATATCTTGCGATTTACAACAAGGTCAAGGCGGAGCTGCGCGAAATGGGCCTGCCGATCAAATAAACGTTTACAAAGACAAAGTATAGAAGTATAATGGGAAAATGCAAAAAGAGCTTTATGGAAATCTAAAGGTTCCATAAAGTTCTTTTGCGATATGATTGGAGTGAAAGGGGATCATGTTCATGTCCAAATCTGAATTTGTCGCTGCGCCGCGGATTTCGGCGAAAGAAATTTGTGTCGCGGGGGTAATGGTGGCATTCGTGTTCATCGCGACGTTCGTGCCGCAGATTCCGATTCCGCTGGGTTACGCGCATCTGGGCGATGGGGCGATTTTCCTCGCTGTGGTTCTTGCGGGGCGCAGGGCGGGGATATTCGCCGGGGCCTTTGGCTCGGCCCTGGCCGATTTGGCGGGAGGATTTCCCGTCTGGATCCTGCCGACGCTGATTATCAAGGCAATCATGGCGGAGATTTTCTTCCGCGTGGGCGTCGACGGAAACGAAGCGCCGAATTTTGCCTCGGTGCGCATGCTCGGAGGAATGGTCGCCGCGTGCCTGTTCATGACGGCGGGCTACACATTGGCAGGCGCGTTCCTCTATGACAGCTTGGCGCTCGGACTTGCTTCAACACCGGGGCTGATGATCAAAAGCGCGGTCAATATCGTCTCGGCGTGCTTGGCGGGTGGCGTGCTGAGCCGGGCGGGACTTCCCTGCCGCTGGAGCAAATGATATACTGGACATGAGGGGGGGAGGCTCTTGGAAGAAAAATTACGTGCGCTGCTTGACCGCCTGAAATCCTGCGGCAGTCTTGTTGTGGCGCTTTCCGGCGGCGTGGACAGCGCAACGCTGGCGAAGGCGGCAAGTATTGCGCTGGGCGACAAAGCTGTGGCCGTTACCGCGCGATCGGAGCTGCTCTCGTATGACGAATTGGCCGACGCGAAGGCGATGGCGCGGGCGGCGGGTATCCGAC
>CAMVJN010000116.1 GCA_947167825.1 uncultured Selenomonadales bacterium
GCGCCTGCGGCAGGCTGATCGGATCGACGACGATCTTGCCCGCGCACGCCGCGCCGGGACAGAAAAAGAGTCCCGCCTTCGGCAATCCGAATGTGGCCGTCGTCTCCGCAATGATCGCCGCTCCATGCGCCGCGCCCGTGTTCGCGTCTACGCCGCTGGGAATGTCGATGGCGACCACATGGCGGGCCTCTTCGTTCACCATGCGGATCAGCCGCTCCTCCGTCTCCCGGAGCGGCCCTTTGACGCCCGTGCCGAGGATGCCGTCGAGCACACCGTCCGAAAGCCGCAAATAAATCCTGAGCTTCTCCCAGTCCCTTTCCTCCGCCAGCGGACGAACGAGAATCCCCAGCTTTTTGCAAATCGCCAGGTTTTTCCGCGTCGCATCCTTGGAATGCTCGGCATTGCCGACAGTGTAAATCGCGAGCTTTGCGCCCCGGCTGAAAAGATGCCGCGCCGCCGCGAAGGCGTCACCGCCGTTGTTGCCGCTGCCCGCCAACACGCAGACCGTCCGCCCCTGCACCTCTCCCAAAAGCCCGGTCAGAGCGTCCGCCGCCGCGCGGCCCGCGTTCTCCATCAAAAGCGATTCGTCAATACCGTACATTTCTGCCGCCATCTTATCGATGCGCCGCATTTCCTCAACCAAGGCAATTTTCATGCTTTTTCCTCCAGTTCCTTGCAAAAAGGGCTGCCGCGCAACACGACAGCCCGTAGTTTTACTGTTTTGCGACCAGCGTGCCTTCCGCCATCTTGAAGGAACGCGCAATCATGATCTCGACGCGGCGGTTCCGCCTGCGCCCTTCCTCGGTATCGTTCGGCGCCACCGGACGGTACTCGCTGTAACCGATTGCGCTGAACCGCGCCGGATTCAGCGTCGAATTCGCAGCGAACAACGCCTTCATGAACGTCATCGCGCGCGCCGACGAAAGCTCCCAATTCGACGGATACTGCGCCGTCGCAATCGGCACATTGTCCGTGTGCCCGGAAATAATCACGCGCTCCGGAATCGCCGCGAGCAGTCCCGCCACCACCGGCACGATCATCTGCGACTCGTTGACCAGCTCCGCAGAACCGGACGGGAAAAGCGCCGTTTCCTTAATGCGGATCATCAGCCCTTCCTCGGTCAGCGTCGTCCGAAGCTCGTCCTTCAGGTGGTTCGTCACAATGTACGAGTCCATCGTTTCCTTCAAATGTTCCAGCGTTTCGTTCTCCGCGAGATACGCGCGGTTGCCGTCGTCAGCGCCGTCGCCGGTTCCGTCGCCGCTGCCGTTGCCTGCCTGCGGATACGTCATAAGGCCAAGTCCAGGCAGCAGTCCTCCGCCGCCCATGCCGATGCCGAACGCTTTTCCGAACGCGGCGCCCATCGCCTGCGCCTTGCCGCCGTCAACCTTCGACATACAGAACAGGCAAAGGAACAACGCCAAAAGCAGCGTCATCAAGTCGGAATAAGGGAGCAGCCAAGCCTCGCCCGCTTCTTCTTCGTGAGGCGGGCCGTGTTTTTTCTTCTTCGCCATTGATTAACCCTCCGTCTTCAAACCTTCGCGCGCGGACTGCGGGATGAATACCATCAGCTTCGCCTCGATCGCCGTCGGCGAATCGCCCGCCTGGAGCGAAAGGATTCCTTCAATAATCATACGCTTCTGGCTGATTTCCATTTCCGAGAACACCTTCAGCTTGTTCTCGAACGGAAGCCAAAGCACGTAGCCCGTATAGATACCGAGAATCGTCGCAACGAACGCAGCCGCGATCGCGTGGCCGAGCTTGTCGATATCGTTCATGTTGCCGAGAGCCGCGATCAGACCAACCACGGCGCCCAAAACGCCCAGCGTCGGCGCGTAAGTGCCGGCCTGCTTGAACACCGATCGGCCTTCGGCGTGACGCGCCTGCATGACCGTCAGCTCCGCGTCCATGACGTCCGAAACGAATTCGGGATCCATACCGTCGATGACCATGCCGAGTCCGGAGCGGAAGAACGGATCCTCGATCTCTTGCACCTTGCTTTCCAGGGCCAGAATACCTTCGCGGCGCGCAATCTGCGAAAGCTCGACGAAGGTCTTCAGGAGCTCGCCCGGCTCCTTGAGCTGCGGACGATTGATAACCTTCTTGAAAAGGTTAGGAATATTTTTCATGTTCTCCATCGGGAAACCCGTGAAGAGACAGGAAATCGTGCCGCAAATGATGATCAGGAACGCCGCCGGATTATTCAAAGCCGACAAAGGAGCGCCCTTGATGACCATACCGACGAAGATTGAAATCAAGCCCATGATAAGACCGACAATTGTTGATGTTTCCAAAACAAGTCCTCTCCTTTTCGCTCAAAGAGCGCGGAAAATCACGCGGCGCGGCTCCCTGCGCCCTGCCGCTTTAAAATAATCATTTCTTTACAGTCTATAGTGTAGCACAATCCTATTGATTATGCTAGGGGTTGTTTAAAAAATGAGACTGTGCATCATGGCGTGATAATTTTTCGTCTGTCAAGGGAGCGAAAACGAAGGCGCAGCGCCGCTGCGTCGAGCTTTCGCTGACGCAAAGAGGCGAAAAAAGGCCTTCATGATGCGCGGCCGATTTTTTGGCAAACCCTTTTTATTTTCGCAGAAACCAAAAAATCGCACGCCGCAAAAAAATTATGGATTCCAAAAAGCGTATATGTTATAATTATAATTGAATAGATAAATACTTCCTATGAACTCATAGAGAAGTATAAGCAAGAAAAGAAAGTGTGTGAGCAGAAATGACCAAAATCCCAATGGAGCTTCGGCAGCTTGAGTATTTCCGCATGGCCGCGAAGCTGCGGAACCTGACCCGCGCCGCCGCCGAGCTGAAAGTCTCCCAGCCGAACATCACCGTCGCCATCCAGAAGCTGGAATCGAGCCTCGGACTGCGGCTCTTTGACCGCAGCCAAAAGCAGTTCCTGCTGACAGCGGAAGGCGAAATCTTCCTGCGCCGCGTTGAGGACGCCCTCGGCATCCTGCACGACGCTATGCGCGAGCTCGACGATTACAAGAACCTCGAAAAGGGCAACATCCGCATCGGCATTCCGCCGATGATCGGCGCCTATCTTTTCCCGCGCATCTGCTCGGACTTCCAGAAAATCTATCCCAATCTCTCCATCTGCCTTTACGAGGAAGGCTCGATGGCCATCCGGGAAAACCTCGAAGCCGGGGAACTGGACTTCGGCATCATCATCCTGTCGGACATCCCCGCCGCGCTGAACACCTTCCCGATGTGCAGCTCCGAGCTGGTCACCTGTGTTCCTGATGACTCACCGCTGGCCGCGCGTGCCTCGCTGCACCTTTCGGACTTCGACGGGCAAAACCTGATTGTCATGAAGCACGGCTCCTTCATCCGCCGTATGCTCTCCGACAAATTCGCCACCGAAGGCATCTCGCCGAATATCGTCCTCGAATCGAACCAGATCGAGATCATCAAGCACTTGGTCGAAAACGGCATCGGCCTCGCGTGCCTGCTGGACTGCGTAACCCAGGACGCGCAAAATTTCCGCGTCCTGCCCTTCGAGCCCTCAAAACGCTTCGACATCGGCCTGGCGTGGAAAAAGAGCCGCTACCTGTCAAAAGCCGCTTCCGCCTTCATGGATTTCTGCAAGGAAGCGTTGATCGAATAAGATACAAAAAGCGCAACTTCCGCATACCGCAACGGCGTGCGGAAGTTTTTCATTTTATTTTCAGGTTATGTTCCATTGTTTCACGTGAAACATTTTTTCGGAAATCATTTTTCCTTCACCGCAAAATATTTCAAAGCAAATCTCTTAAAACGCCTGTATTTTCGCGGTTTTCATAAATTGTGCAAAAATTTTCAGGTTATGTTCGAATGTTTCACGTGAAACATTCGAAACATTTTTACGCAAAACGCCTTATCCTCTCCTCAACTTCATGGTACAATATATATGGAAAACAGGAGGTTGAACGTATGAAAATGTTTGCCGGGCTCGGGAATCCGGGCGCGGAGTATGCGGCTACGCGGCACAATGTCGGGTTCATGCTGGCGGACGCGTTGGCGGCGCGATGGGACGCGGCGGGCTGGCGCACGAAGCAGGACGCGCTTGTAGCGGAGGCGCGGCTCGGCGCGGAAAAGATCTTGCTGGTGAAGCCGCTTACCTATATGAATGAAAGCGGGCGCGCCGTCGGCCCTTTGCTTTCCTGGTACAAGCTCGCCCCTGAGGACCTGATCGTCGCCCACGACGATATGGATTTGCCCGTCGGCATGATACGGCTGCGGAAGAAAGGAAGCGCGGGCGGACACAACGGCATGAAGTCGATCCTCTACCATGTGCAGGACGAGAATTTTCCCCGCGTGCGCATCGGCGTCGGCCATCCCGTCCACGGGCGCGACCAGGTCATCCGCCACGTGCTTTCGCCGTTTTCCGCCGAGGACGCGCAAAAAATCCGCGAGGCGATAGAATATCTTTTGCCCGCTGTCGAATGTATCATAGCAGAGGGCATCGACCTCGCGATGAACAAATACAACCCGAAAAAGGAAAAAAAGCCGAAGCCGCCGAAAAACGCCGGGGAACAGAACGAAGCAAACGCCTCCGGCGAACCGGACGGAAACGCGAGGCAAACGGAAAGGTCTGGGAATTCCGATGGCTAAGATCACAGCGCTTTACGCGGACGAGAACGGCGAGATTTTCTTCGCGGCGGGCATGACAGCCGCGGCACGGATCGGCGGCGAGACTGTCCCGCTGACCGAGGATATGCTGATTCCGCTGCCCGACGCCGCCGACCTGATGTTCCTGCCGGAACGGAGCGCCGTCGGCTATGACAGGCAAGGGAACCTGACGACGCTGCCGGGGCGCGCGGTATCGGCAATCCTGCCGGCAGGGTATACGCGCCTGCTGCTGCCCGCGTTCAAAAAGGAAAAGGACGCGTCGATGCTGCCGCTTTTCGGCTATACGGCGGTGGCGCTCCGCAAGGGCAGAATGTACGTGGCGGCACTCTACACCGACAAGAACGACAAATGGGATCCGATGAAGTACAACACCCGTTCGTTGAAGCGCCATGTCCGCGACATGAAAAAAAGATTCCCGGGCAATCGGCTCGTCGCCCATCTGGCGAACTGTTCGCTGGAATGGCATTGCTGCACCGCGCAGAATCTTTTTTACCACCGCTGGGAGGCCGGTATCC
>CAMVJN010000117.1 GCA_947167825.1 uncultured Selenomonadales bacterium
ATTGCCCGACGCAGGCGCCGAGCTGCACGCTGGGTCCCTCGCGCCCCAGCGACATTCCAGCGCCGATGGCCAGCACGCCGCCAACGAATTTCAGCGCCAGCACCCGCTGCGCGTTCATGCGGATCCGCCCCAAAAGAATCGCCTTCACCTGCGGAATGCCGCTGCCGGAAATCAAAGGCTCGGCATCAAGGAACTTCGCCAGAATCCACGCAATCAAAACGAGAAAAAGCCCCCAGCCGACAAATCCGGCGGGAAACACCTCCACCATCCACTCAAAAAGAATCGGACGGCAAATCTCCGTCAATTCCAAAAGCCGACGGAACAGGGCGACGACAACGCCGACGCCGATTCCCGCCAGCGCCCCCTCGCAAAACAGCCGCAGCCGGAATGCCCGCTCGTCAGCCAAAAAATGCAGCGCATCGCGCATCCGATCCCAACGCAAAATCCCTCACCTCGTTTTTCTTACCTTATTTTCGCAGAAAAAAAACGCAATGTCCACTACCGGACAATGCGTTTTTCTCATTTTCTGTTCTTTCCCGTGAAGAAATGCGCCATGCGGCGGAACAGCCATGAAACGGCGACGGCGAGATTCAGCAGGAAATTCGCCGCCTGCGCCGCGAACCCCTTCGGCGCCAGCTTATTTTGCCGTCGGGACATGGGCGCCGTTCCTCTTCCGTTTCGCGGGCAGCTTCCGCGCAAATTCCAGCGCGTCGCCGACCTTCTTGGCGTTTATCGTGTCGCCCGCGCGAAATTCCCGCGCCAGCAGCTTCTCGGACAGCGGATCCTCGATCATCTTCCGGATCGCGCGCTTCAGCGGACGCGCGCCGAACTTGAAGTCCGCCCCCTTCTCCACGAGCATCGCCTTGACCGCCGGGCTCAGCATGAGCTTCATTTCCTTTTCCGCAAGCCGCGCCCGCACGTCGCCCAGCAAAATATCGACGATGGCGGAAAGCTCGTCTTTGCCGAGGGCGTGGAAAACCAGCGTTTCGTCTAAACGGTTCAGGAACTCCGGCTTGAAGACTTTTTTCGTTTCCTCCAGCACGCGCTTTTTCGCGCGTTCCTGCCCTTCCGCCTCCGTATCCCGCGCCAGGAATCCCATGGTCGCGCCCTCGTCCTTCAGGAAGCTGGCGCCGACGTTCGACGTCATGATGACCACGGTGTTCTTGAAATCGGCGGTGCGCCCCTGGCTGTCGGTCAGCCGCCCGTCCTCCATCACCTGCAGCAGGATGTTGAAAACGTCGGGATGGGCTTTCTCGATCTCGTCCAGCAGGATGATCGAATACGGCTTTTTCCGCACCGCGTCGGTGAGCTGCCCGCCCTCCTCGTAGCCGACGTAGCCCGGAGGCGCGCCGACGAGCCGCGAGACGGTGAATTTTTCCATGTACTCGGACATGTCGAAGCGGATAATCGCGTCCTCGCTGTCGAAAAGCGTTTCCGCCAGCGCCTTCGCCAGCTCCGTCTTGCCCACGCCCGTCGGTCCGAGGAACAGGAACGAGCCGATGGGACGTTTCGGGTCTTTGAGTCCCGCCCGCGCACGGCGGATGGCGCGGGAAAGCGCGACAACCGCTTCGCTCTGTCCGACAACCCGCTTCTTCAGCAGCTTCTCCATGTCAAGCAGGCGCTCGGACTCCTTCGCCTCGATCTTGCGGACCGGGATGCCCGTCCAAAGCCCAACAGCTTCAGCAATATCTTCCTCGGTCACGAGGATTTGCTCCTGCCCGCTTTCCTTCCATGCATCCTGCGCCGTTTCAAGACGCTTCCTGACCGCGCCCTCCTCGTCCCTGAGCAGCGCGGCGCGCTCGTATTCCTGCGCGTCGATGGCACTTTCCTTTTCGACGCGGATGCGCTCCAGTTCCTTTTCCGCCTCGCGCACGCCGTCGGGCTGCGCAACGGTCGTCATCCGCACCTTGGACGCGGCCTCGTCCATCAAGTCGATGGCCTTGTCCGGCAGGAAACGGTCGGTGATATACCGTTTGGAAAGGCGCACGGCCGCGTCAATCGCTTCGTCGGTAATCGTCGCCTTGTGGAAATCCTCATAAGTCTCGCGCAGCCCGCGCAGGATGGCGACCGCCTCATCGGCGTCCGGCTCCTCGACCAATACCGTCTGAAAACGCCGCACCAGCGCCGCGTCCTTCTCGAAATATTTCCGGTATTCCTTCAGCGTCGTCGCGCCGATGACCTGAATCTCTCCCCGCGAAAGCGCGGGCTTCAGGATATTCGCCGCGTCAAGAGAGCCCTCGGCGCCGCCCGCGCCGATCAGCGTGTGCATCTCGTCGATAAACAGGATAACATTTTTCGCGCGGCGGATTTCCGCGAGGATGTTCTTCATGCGCTCCTCGAATTCGCCCCGATACTTCGTGCCGGCGACAATCGAAGCCATCGACAGTGAAATGACGCGCTTGTCCCGCAGCATGAACGGCACGGCGCCGGCCGCGATTGCCTGCGCCAATCCCTCGACGACGGCGGTCTTCCCGACGCCCGGCTCGCCGATCAGGATTGGATTGTTTTTCACGCGGCGCGATAGAATCTGGATCACGCGGCGAATCTCCCTTTCCCGGCCGATCACCGGATCGAGCTTTTGCTTCGCGGCCAGTTCGCTCAGCGACCGCCCATAGCGAGCCAAGAGAGGCGTACCCGTTCCCTTTTCGCTGTCCTCCTGCTCATCTTCGTCCTCCTCGTCGTCCAGCATCTCAAAAATCGTCTCCCGAAGGAGGTCGAGATCGATGCCCAGCGATGCCAGCACCCGTGCCGCCGTGTTTTCGCTCTCCCGCGTCAGCGCCAGCAAAATATGCTCGGTCCCAATAAAATCATGGCCGAGCCGCTTCGCTTCCTCGACGGAAAACTGCATGACGCGCTTCGCGCTGAGCGTGTAGTAAGGATTGTCCGGCGCCCCTTCCGGCACGCCCGAAACCCGCCCGACACGCGCCTGCGCCGTCTCGAACTCGACGCCGAGCTCCGCGAGCACATGCGCTGCAAAGCTCTCCCTTTCATGCAGGACGCCCAAGAGCAAATGCTCGGGGCCGATATGGCTTTTCCCCCGTTCCAATGCTTCCCGCTGCGCGAATTTCAGCGCCGCGATGGCATGGGGCGTAAATTGGTTGTTCATGTTGCTTTCTCCTGTCCCGGCGCGCCGCCCGCGAGGATTTCCCGCACGACGGCGGCGCGTTTCCGGTCAATTTCCGTTTGCGATAAATTGTCGTTTCCGGCAAGGTTTTTCAGATAGCTGGGGCGGCTTGCGATCAACAGCTCCGAAGACCGTTCTGCCGTTGCCTCATGCAGAAGCCCGAGATCCAGCCCCAGCCGCACCTTGCTGATCAGCTCCAGCACTTCGCTTTCCCCCAGGAATCGGGCATATTTCAGCACCCCGAAGGAGCGCCAGACCGCGTCCTCCAGCCGTTCCTTGGAAGTCATGGCCAGCGCCTTCCGCGCCCGCCGCTCATTGTCGATAATCTGCGTCGCCGCGTTCATCAGGTTCTCGATAATGGCCTGTTCTGTGAATCCTAGAGTGAGTTGGTTTGACACGGCGAAAATATTGCCGACGGTCTCGCTGCCCTCGCCGTACAGCCCGCGCACCGACAGCCCGAGCTGCTGGGAAATGTTGATGATATTGTTGATATTCCGCGTGTATACGAGACCCGGCAGATGGAGCAGCACCGTCGCCCGGAGACCCGTGCCGAGATTCGTCGGGCAGCTCGTCAGATACCCCATCTTTTCGTCGAAGGCCACGTCCAGCGTTTCCTCCACCGCGTCGTCGACGCGAAACGCCAAATCCAGCGGCGTCCGAAGATCCAGCCCCGAAGCCATGGCATGGATCCGCAGATGGTCGTCTTCGTTCACGAGGATGCTGCATTTGCGGTCACGGCTGATGAACGCGCTGCGATAAGCGGGATTCTCGACCAATCTTTTGCTGATGAGCTGCTTTTCCGCCAGCACTTCCCGCTCCATTTGCGCAATCGCGTCCATGCCCACAGCGTCAAAAGACTGCCCCGCCGTTTCCTCGATGCGGCCGAAAACCGACGCCGCCCGATTCTGCACCTCGGCAAGCTGCTGCCGATTCGCTCGGTTCGGGAAAGGAAGCCGCGCAAAATTCCTCGCGAGACGCACGCGACTCGCCAATACCACATCCCCTGCCTCGCCTTCGCGCCCAAACCAGGAAAGGCGATAGTCGCGGTAAAGATCATGCACGGCCATCGGCTTCGCCCCCCTTCTCCTCGGCGGCAATCTTCCGCTCCAGCTCGCGGATCTTGTCGCGGTATTCGGCTGCCTTTTCATAGGCCTCGCCCTGAACGGCCTCCGCAAGCTTCTCTTTCAAAACCGCAATCTCATGGCGCACCACCAGTACGCCGCCCGATCGGCGCGGAATCTTCCCGCTGTGGGTGCTCGAGCCATGTATGCGCTTCAGAAGCGGCGCAAGTTGGGCACGGAACGTATTGTAGCAAACGCTGCACCCAATCTTGCCCGTATGGGCAAAATCCTGAAACGTCATGCCGCAGTTTGGGCAGACCAGGCCGGCCTCCGTTTTTTCCTCTTTTTGCTCCTGCGGCTGACGAAACAGCCCCTTCAAAAAATCGTTGACCGTAAACTCCCGCGCGTCCGGCGACGGCATGAAGTTCTGATACCGCGCCGCGCACTCTTCGCAAAGATTCTTGTCCATTTTCCCCTCGGGACTGATCTGCGTGATATGGATGCACGCCTCGTTCCGATGGCAGTCGTCGCACAACATTTAGTATCCCCCTCAATCCCTTATGAAAGTCTTTCCAGCGTCATGAACAGCGTCCGCAAGAGCCGCACACGCTCTTCCGGCTCCATCGTCTCATACGCCGTCTGCGCCGTCGTCAGCAGCAGCGCCGCTTCGCGGTTCGTGATCATCTGGTGCTTCAAGAGATACGCAATCATCGACTGCACGACGGAAAACTCCGTGTCCTCGTCGATTTTTTCCTGCATATCCTGATAGACGAGCTGGCGCATCGGCACCTGCGCAATCCGGATAAAACCGCCCAGCCCGCGCCGGGACTCCACACGGAACCCCCGCGCCGGCGTAAATCGCGTGGACAGCACATAACTGATCTGCGACGGCGCGCAGGAAATCTTGTCCGCAATCTCCGTGCGCCGAAGCTCCACATG
>CAMVJN010000118.1 GCA_947167825.1 uncultured Selenomonadales bacterium
AGATTTAGGGGGAAAACAGAGCATGCAGGTATTTATTGTCGGCGCGGGGCCCGGAGATCCCGAACTCATCACGGTCAAGGGACAGCGGCTTCTCAAGGAGGCGGACGTCATCATTTACGCGGGCTCGCTGGTCAATCCCGACGTGCTGAAGGTCGCCGGGAAAGACGCGGAGATTTACAATTCCGCTACAATGACGCTGCCGGAGGTTATCGACAAGATCACCGAGTCCGTGGAACAGGGAAAAATGGTGGTACGCCTGCATACCGGCGATCCGGCGATTTACGGCGCGATACAGGAGCAGATGGACGAGCTCAAAAAACGCAATATCGAGTTTGAGGTCGTGCCCGGCGTCAGCTCGTTCCTTGCGACGGCGGCGGCGCTGAAGCAGGAATACACGCTGCCCGACATTTCCCAGACAATCATCATCACCCGGGACGAGGGCAGGACGCCGGTGCCGAAGCGGGAGAGCCTGAAGAGCCTCGCAGCGCATCAGGCCACGATGTGCATATTCCTCAGCGTCCACATGATCGAGGACGTTGTCAAGGAATTGATTGCGGGCGGTTACGACAAGACGACGCCGATTGCCATCGTGCACAAGGCGACCTGGCCGGACCAGAAGGTGATCCGTGCGACGCTGGAAACTATCGCCGAAAAGGTGAAGGCGGAAAATATCACGCGAACGGCGATGATCGTTGTCGGACGCTGCCTCGAGACCGACTATTCGCTGTCGCGGCTTTACGCGCCGGAATTCAGCCATATGTTCCGTGCCGCTTCCAAATGAGATGCGCCGTTTTCGCCGCGACGAGCCGCGGCGTCGAATCGGCGGTTCGTCTCAAGGACGGCCTTATGTCCGACGCCGTCGAAATTTTTCTGAAAGACGGGCGGGAAACGGAGGTTCCGGCGAAGCGTTTTTCACGCCTTGCCGATGCGGTGGCGGAGGCCTTCCGGCAGTATGACGCGCTGATTTTTTTTATGGCGGCGGGCATCGCCGTTCGCATGATTGCGCCGTATTTGCAAAGCAAGCTAACCGATCCGGCGGTGTTGGTGGCTGACGAGAAAGGGCGTCACGTCGTAAGTTTGCTTTCCGGCCATGTTGGCGGCGGAAACAAGCTGGCTGAGCGGGTTGCGGAGTGTCTGGGCGGGATGCCGATTATCACGACGGCGACAGACGTTAATGAATTGACGGCGCCCGACGCTTTGGCGACGGAACTCGGTCTTCGGCCTGTGCCAAAACCGATGATTCAAGTGATGAACGGTGCGCTTTTGGATGGGAAAGCCGTTTCGTACGCGGTGGACGAGAACCTTCCTCGACGTGATTTTTTTGAAGCCGCCTTTTTGGATCGAGGGATTCCGTTTGCGAGAAAATCCGCTTCGGATGTATTGGCGGCAAAAGGACTGACCGTGTTTGTCACGGCGGATGATTCCCTGCGCTCGGATTGTTTGCTCTGCCTTGTGCCCCGCCGATTGATCGCGGGGATTGGGTGCCGCAGGGGCGTTCCGAAGGAGGCGCTGGAAAAGGCGCTTTCGGAGGCCTGCACAAAAATTGGGCAGGACATTTCCGGGGTCTCGATGATTGCCAGCGCATCGGTCAAGCGTGACGAGGCGGGGATCCTGGCTTTGGCGGCGGAGCTCGGCGTCGAGGCGCGTTTTTTTGAAACGGCAGATTTGCAACAAAAGATTGAAGCATACGGGCTTGAAGAGTCCGAGTTCGTCCGGCGGCAGATTGGCGCGGGGAACGTCTCGGAGGCGGCGGCGCTTTGCTGTGTGGAGCAGGGCAGGATTGCGCTGCCGAAAACAAAATGGGAGAAAGCGACGGTGGCATTGGTATGGGAAAAATAACGGTTGTCGGCCTTGGCCCCGGCGGGCAGGAGCAGATGACGCCGAAGGCGCTGAAAGCAATCCAGGAGGCGGAGGTCGTCGCGGGCTATACGACGTATATCCGGCTGATCGAGCCGCTTCTGGAAAACAAAGAGGTCATCGGAACCGGCATGATGCAGGAGGTCGACCGCTGCCGCCTTGCGGTGAAAACGGCGGCGGAAGGCAAAAATACCGTCATGGTGTCCAGCGGAGATTCCGGCGTTTACGGCATGGCGGGTCTCGTACTGGAAATCGTCCTGCAATACGATGAGGCGGAACGCCCGGAGGTCGATATTGTGGCGGGGCTTTCGGCGGTCAACGCTGCGGCGGCGGTGCTCGGTGCGCCGTTGATGCACGATTTCGCGGTTATCAGCCTCAGCGACCGCTTGACGCCGTGGGAGCTGATCAAAAAACGTGCGGCACTGGCAGCGCAGGGAGATTTTGTCATCGCGCTCTATAATCCGAAAAGCAAGTCCCGTGCAAAGAACATCGACGAGATTCATGACATCCTGCTGCAGTACAAATCGCCGTCCACGCCTGTCGGCATCGTGAAAAACGCCTCGCGTGCCGACGAGCAGAAAATTTTGTCGAACTTGCGGGACTTTACGAAAGAGGACATTGATATGTTCTCGATGGTCATCATCGGGAACAGCAAGACCTTCATTCAGGCCGGCTGGATGGTTACGCCGCGGGGATACAAGGTATGATTTTTACGGCGGCGGGAACGCAGGACGGGCGTGAACTGGCGGGAGCGTTGCTCTCGGCAGGCTATCCGGTTACGGCGTCGGTGGTGTCCAGTTACGGCGAAAAACTGCTGGAACGCTATCCGGGGCTGATCGTCAATGACAAGCCGCTGGATGGGGAAGGACTGGAAGCCTATATCCGGCAGCATGGAGTCAGGTTGTTTGTGGACGCGAGCCATCCTTACGCGGCGAATGTTTCGCAAAACGCGATGCAGGCCTGCCATCGGGCGGGCATTCCGTATATCCGTTATGAGCGTAAAAGTGTGCCGATTGATTACGACAATGTGTACCCGGTCGAAACTTATGAGGAAGCGGCGCGGGAGGCGGCGCGTCTCGGCAAGACGGTTTTCCTGACCACGGGCAGCCGCAACCTGAAAGCGTTCACGACTTCGGAGGCTTTGAAAGGCCGCACCGTTATCGCGCGAATTCTGCCGACGGCGAAAGTGCTGGCAGAGTGTGAGGAACTCGGTTTGACGCCGAAGGAGATAGTTGCGTTGCAGGGGCCTTTCAGCGAAGAACTGAATATCGCGCTTTACCGCCAATATGGCGCGGACGTCGTCGTCACGAAGAACAGCGGCGAGATCGGCGGCACCGATACGAAGCTGACCGCCGCGAAAAAATTGGGACTGCCCGTGGTGATGATCGACAGGCCAAAGCTCGATTACGATGTGATTGCTTATACATTTGAAGAAGTACTTGACTTTGCAAAGTTGAAACTCGGAGGTAAATGAGATGGACTTTATCAAGCAGCCGATGGACATTGAAAACAAGAGCATGGAAATCATTGCGCCGCATCTGGCAGGGCTGAACCTAAACGAAGCCGAGACAAAAGTCTATTCGCGCATGATCCACGCCTCCGGCGATGTGGACTACGCGAAGGTGATACGCTTGCACCCGAAAGCCATCAAGGCCACGCAGGAGGCGCTGAAGCGCGGCGCGAACATCTACACCGATGTGGAGATGGTGCGGACGGGCATCAACAAAAAGGCTTTTGGTCGATATGGCGGGAAGATCGAATGCAGAGTAGCCGATCCCGAGATTGCCGAGGTTGCGAAGCGCGAGGGTATCACGCGTTCGATGGCGGCCATGCGCGCCTTCGGCAAAGAGTTGGCCGGATCCATTATTGCCATCGGCAATGCGCCGACGGCGCTTTTTGAAGTGCTTCGTCTCGCCAAGGAAGAGAATATCCTTCCGGCGGTGATTATCGGGATTCCCGTGGGCTTCGTTGGCGCCGCCGACTCGAAAAAGCTGCTGGCGGAGAATACCCTCGTTCCCTATGTGACGGTGGAGGGCACGAAGGGCGGCAGCCCGATTGCGGCATCTGTCGTCAACGCAATCATGTACCTTTTGGACAACAGAAGATGAGCGCGCGGCAAATCCCGCGCGTTGTCATCGCCGCGCCGATGAGCGGCTCCGGCAAGACCACTGTGGTCACGGGGCTTTTGGCGGCGATGCGCGCGCATGGCGTCAAGGCGCAGTCGTACAAAATTGGCCCGGATTATATCGATCCGGGCTATCATTCGTTGGCCAGCGGCCGCCCCGCGCATAATCTCGATACATGGCTCGTACCGAAGGAACGATTGGCCGATATTTTCATCAGCACGATGGCGGACGCTGACGTGGCGGTCATCGAAGGCGTGATGGGGCTTTACGACGGCGGGAAAAACGGCGTCAGCTCCACGGCGGAAATCGCGAAGCTCCTGAAAGCGCCCGTGCTGCTCGTCGTCAACGCGAAGTCGATGGGCGAGTCGGCGGCGGCGCTCGTCATGGGGTTCAAGCAATACGATCCCGAGGTCAATCTCGCGGGCGTTATTTTGAATCGTCTCGGGTCGGACACCCACCGCGCGATGATCGAGGAAGCGCTGGGAAGGCTTGATATTCCCGTATTCGGCGCAATCAAGCGGAACGACGCGATGACGATGCCGGAGCGTCATTTGGGATTGGTGCCTGTCGAGGAAAACGCGCGGGAGCGCGAAACGGTGGAAGAGATCGGACGTGTTGTCGGCGAGTCGGTCGATATTGGTCGGATCGTCGAGTTGGCAAAAAGCGCGTCGCCGCTTGAGGAAGGTCGTGGATTTTCCGAAGCGGAGCAGATCAAAGCAAGAATTGCGGTTGCCCGCGACGAGGCCTTTTCGTTTTATTATCCCGAAAGTCTTGCCGTGCTCCGTCAGAAGGGCGCGGAAATCGTTTTTTTCAGCCCGCTGCACGACAAAGAGTTGCCGGAGGCGGACGGCCTGATTCTCGGCGGCGGCTTCCCCGAAATGTTCGCGAAAGAGCTTTATGAAAACGAGTCCATGCGTGCGTCCATAAAAGCTGCCGCCGAAAAAGGCATGCCGATTTATGCCGAGTGCGGCGGCTTCATGTACCTGATGCGTCGCGTGACCGATTTTGACGGCGACGCGTTCCCGATGCTCGGCGTGATTCCCGGCGAGGTCG
>CAMVJN010000119.1 GCA_947167825.1 uncultured Selenomonadales bacterium
CTTTGGTTCCGCGAGGTCGAGCATCAGCTTGGCTTTGCGCGGGCGTTGGCGGTGATGGATGAGGCTTGGGAAAAAACGCGAAAAGTATCTATGGCGCGGCTGGGGGAGGAGCTTGGCTTCACGGAAACGGACGGCATTCCGGATGCGCTTCGGGGCATGCCAAAAGAAAAAATGCTCCGATTGATAGACGCCATCGCAAAAAACTGGCTTGCGCAAGACGGTCTGTGGTTTCAATCGGTGGAAAAGGCGCATGGCATGAACGACGCAAAGCGGTGCAACGATTCTACTTGGGGGCGCTTTTCCCCTTTCGAGGCGCATGCCATCAAAGCGCTGCTCGGACTCGGCGAGCATCCGGGACTGGATGGGTTGGAGCGTGCGCTGGGATTTCGGATGTATAGCCGACTGAACCGGCAATCCTGCCGGAGGGAGAGCGGCGCGCTGATTTTTGCGATGAACGATTGCCGCGTGCAGTCTGCCCGCGTCCGCAAGGGGCTCTTGGACTATCCGTGCAAGAGCGCTGGCCTTGTCGAATATGCGCGGTTCGCTGAGGCCATTGACGATCGTATCCGTACCGAGTGCCTCGGTTGCCCGCCAGATACGCATCCGTCCGAATGGTTTTGCGCGTGGAGATTTACGCTGGAAGACGATGCGCAATAAAAAAGAGGCTTAAGGCATCTGCAAGGGTGACCGTTTCATTCAGGAACGGTGTTAAGCTGCGGCAATGCATTACTGTTAGGAGATCAAGAGATGCAATTTCTTATAAGCACGATCTTATGTATTATATTCATAAACGTTATCAACCGTTTGGCCGATAAGGAAAAACGACTTGCGGGAAAGCCGCTGGCGCATTTCTTTCTTTTGGGGGCTTTGGCCGCGATCATTATCGTGGCTTTTACCGTCGCGGACAGCAACTGGGATAAAGATATCCTTACGGGAGTTTTGGGGTTAAACGAGAAAGATATTATTTTCGCATTGCTTGACGCCTTCATATTAACCGCACTGGTCGAAGAGGCGTTGAAGTATATTGGCCTCAGGACTTATCTGAAGACGCATGATTGCGTCCAATGCACGTATCAGATAGTCGTGGCTGCGATAGCGGTGGGAGCAGGATTCACAGCCGCGGAAAACATAGTGTATATGTTTGGCGATGCCGGATTGCTGGTGAGAGTCATATTCGGCATTTTCGGTCATTTTGTCTATGCGGTTTATATGGGAACCAATATAGCCAAAGCCATGCAGGCAAGCGACACTTCCGAGAAGGGCAGGTTCTATCGGCGCGCTCTGATTATCCCCTGGTTGATGCACGGCGTCTACGATTTTTCTATCGCCCTGCTGCAGATGGATATCGAGAATCCTTTCCTGTATCTGTTCATAGTACTGGCGCTTTTCGTCATATTCATCGTCTTCTACGTTGTCGGGGCTTTCAAGAGGGTCAGAGCAGCGTCGTGTGAGGAAATATATCAACAGGATGTAAGATACGGACGAGGATAAGAGAAACGTTTTCTCCGGCGTCACTCCATAGAAGAAAACTGATTGCGCGCGGCCAGTCTCTTTGATATAATTACAAAGTTAAATATTCCTGTCATATAAGGAGTTCATGTACTGCATCTAACGCGAAAGTGTTATAACAAAGGGAAAATGGAGGAGAAGCTATGAAAATTGTAGTCACGGTCGTCGGAAAAGATCGCGTCGGCATTATCGCGACGGTCAGCAATCTTTTGGCGGAGAACAAGGTGAATATCCTGAGCATCAACCAAAATATCATGGACGGCTTTTTCAATATGGTCATGCTGGCGGAGACCACGGACGACGCGGTGAAGCTCGGCGAGCTCGCGGCGCAGCTCAAGAAGAAGGGCGAGGAAATCGGCGTCGAGATCAAGGCGCAGCATCAGGACATTTTCAACGTCATGCACGTTGTGTAATAAAGGAGGCGTGCGTACTTGATTACCGTAGACGATATTATGGAAACAAACCGGATGATTACCGAGAACAAGCTCGACGTCCGGACCATCACGATGGGCATTTCGCTTCGCGGCTGCGCTCATCCGAATATCAAACAGTTTTGCGACAATGTTTACGACCGCATAACAACGGCGGCGGAATTTCTCGTCAAGACGGGCGAGGACATCGAGGCGGAGTATGGCATCCCGATTATCCATAAACGGGTGTCGGTGACGCCGATCGCCATCGCGGCGGAAGCGTGCAAGACAGACAGCTATGTGCCGGTGGCTGAGACGCTGGACAAGGCGGCCAAGGAAGTCGGCGTGAATTTCATCGGCGGCTTTTCGGCGCTGGTTGAAAAAGGCTTTACGCAGGGCGACAGGATTTTGATCCAGTCTATCCCGCAGGCGTTGGCTTCGACGGATCTCGTCTGCTCGTCGGTGAATCTCGCCTCGACGAAGGCAGGCATCAATATGGACTGCGTGCGGGAGATGGGCGAGATTATCAAGCGCACGGCGGAGCTGACCCGCGACCGGCAGGCCATCGGCTGCGCGAAGCTTGTGGTCTTCGCCAACGCTCCGGGGGACAACCCGTTCATGGCGGGCGCCTTTCATGGCGTCAGCGAGGCGGAAACGGTGGTTTCCGTCGGCGTCAGCGGTCCCGGCGTGGTCAAGCACGCGTTGGAGGACAAGAAGGGTGCGGACTTCACGGAAATAGCGGAGACGGTCAAGCGCACAGCGTTCAAGATTACCCGCGTCGGCCAGCTCGTGGCGCGGGAAGCGTCGCGGCGGCTCGGCGTACCCTTCGGCATCATCGATTTGTCTCTGGCTCCGACGCCTGCCGTCGGCGACAGCGTGGCGAATGTATTGGAAGAGATGGGGCTTGAAAGCTGCGGCGCGCCGGGAACGACGGCGGCGCTTGCGCTCCTGAACGACGCGGTGAAAAAGGGCGGCCTGATGGCTTCGTCCCATGTCGGCGGCCTTTCCGGCGCGTTCATCCCGGTCAGCGAGGACGCGGGCATGATCGACGCGGTGAACTGCGGCAGCCTTTCGCTGGAAAAACTCGAAGCGATGACCTGCGTCTGCTCGGTGGGCCTCGATATGATCGCGATCGCGGGCGACACCCCAGCGTCGACGATTTCGGGCATTATCGCGGACGAAGCGGCCATCGGCATGATCAACAACAAGACGACGGCGGTGCGCGTGATTCCCGTGCCGGGCGCGAAGGTAGGCGACTCGGTGGAATACGGCGGCTTGCTCGGCTCCTGCCCAATCATGCCCGTAAAGAGCCAATTCAGCTCGGAGGCGTTCATCGCGCGGGGAGGAAGGATTCCGGCGCCGCTTCGGAGTTTGACAAACTGATATGATGATTTGAAGGGCAAAAAAAGACTCCCTGTATACCGAATGCGGCGTACAGGGGGTTTTTCTTTAAGGAAACACTGATTAAGTCAATTCGTGCATCTGTCGAGGGTTTTTTTCGACTGTCTAGGAAAAGCCCGCGAAGGCGTAGCATCGCTACGTCGAGAGGGATTTGACGACGACAGGCGGAAAAAGACCCGGTAGCGAAATAGTCCAGTGGACTGTTTCGCGGAGGGACTTATTCAGTGGTTCCTTAAGGTTACCGATAAGTTACGGTTTCGGACAGCGGCTTGCGGCTGTCGTGATTGGGCAGAGGTTTGGCCGCCGCATCGGGATAGCCGACATCGATCAGGATTGTCAGTTCCTCGTTTTGCGGAAGTGCAAGCAGTTCCTTGGCTTTGTCCGGGTCAAAGAAGTTGAGCCAGCAGGTGTCGAGGCCGGCCGCTTTGGCCGCCAGCACGATATGGGTTGCGACAATCGCCGCATCCTCCGCGCCGGAGTTGTATTTACCGCCGGGATACTCGAACACGTTGTCCGCGTCATGGGCGACCGCGAGCACGACAGGCGCGCCGTAGCGGCATGGCGTGATTTTGTCCGTCAGCGCCAGCGACTCCTTCGATGTAAGGACGTAGATATGCTGCGGCTGATTGTTCTTTGCGGTGGGAGCCAGCCGTCCCGCTTCTAAAATTTGTTCCAGCTTTTCCTTTTCCACAGGCTTGTCCGAAAATTTCTTGCACGAATACCGTGCCTTGGCGAGTTCAAGGAAATCCATTGCTTTGTCCTCCTTCTTGATTAGCTTTCTAAAACGACTTGCAAGATATTACATCCATTTAATATTTCATGCTGTACCGCTGTCAATCGTGCAGCTGGTTTGCGTTTTCTATATGTTCTCTCCGTCAAGAAGCAGCTTCGTGAACGCCGAGCGGCTGATGACGCCGACGAGTTTGCCGTTCCTTGTGACGAATACGCGCTTGATCTTCTTGCTGAACATGAGATTTCCGACGTTTTCGAGATCGTCCGTCTCTTCGACCGTGATTGCGGGAGATGTCATGATATCCCCTGCTGTGTTTGCCATGCACTTCCTTAAAGCGTCTTCGTGCTCTTCCAGCATGTCATTGCCGCTAATGCCCCAGATGCAGATTTGCCAGAGAGTCGGCTCGTTCGGCTGAATTTCCTTCCGCATCAGGTCAAACTCGCTGACCACGCCGAGCACAGTACCGATGTCGTTGACCACGGGAATGCCCGAAATGTTGTGCTTAAGCATAAGCGCTGCGAGTTCTTTGATGGGAGTGTCTACCGGGACTGAAATTACTTGTCTCTGCATTACTTCTTTTGCCAGCATGTTCATTACCTCCATATTTTTGCAATTCAAGGACTTCCTGTTGCATCTTGACGATGCGCTCTTTTTTCGGTGTTTCCTTTATTGCATATTATATCACTTGAATCCGAAAAATTCCTTGAGTTTCTTTTTCTTTTTCAGATCTTGCGGCGTGAAGCCGTAATGCGCGGCGGCGGCAAGCCGCACGACGTTTTCGAGGAATTCGTCGTAAGGCAGTGCAAACCATTCCTCCGGAATTTCGGTATGGATGGTTCCGCCGTCGTTGTGGCCGCCGCCCCACCACCACGCTTCGTCGAGCTCTGCCTCGTAAGTGCCGTCGTCCATCTTGTTGAAGCAGTACCACGAAGCCCATTCCTTCATGCCCTCCGGCGTTTTCGGCCCCTCGTAGTGCG
>CAMVJN010000120.1 GCA_947167825.1 uncultured Selenomonadales bacterium
GTCCAAACTTTTCCTTCAGGTAGCTCCCGATCCGTTCGCCGATGATTTTTTTCGCCTCGGCGTCCGGGTGCAGGCCGTCGGTGGTCAGCGATTCTTTCAGTTCGCCGTTTTCGTCGGTCAGCGGCGTCGCCACGTCCACGGCGTGCGGCTGCGCCAAAATCCACGCGTTGACGGCCCGCTGCTCGGCTTTCCAGCCCCAGGCCGCCGGCTCGATGTCCCAAACTTTTTCCATCAGGCGCGGCGCGATGGGCGTCGCCGTCGCGAAAACCGGCGTGATACCGTAGGCGCGGCATTTTTCCGCCAGCCGCGAAAGGTTTTGGATGGTGACGCGGGCGGGGGTGCCGACGCGAAAATCATTGACGCCGCCCATGATGACCAAAACTTTTGGTGCGAAGGGCAGCACGTCCGCCTCGAAGCGGGCGAGAAGCTCCGCCGTCGTGTCGCCGCTGTGCCCGAGATTTTTGACGGGAAGCCCCGCGTAAGTTTCCCAGCAGTACAACGCGCGGGAGGGCGGCGTCATGATCGCGCCGCCGCCGTGGGTAATGCTGTCGCCGAGGGCCGCCACCGTGACGGGCGCGTTGACCGTGAACCGCTCCGGTTCGGACCAGTCGCTCCACCGCCGCCCGTTCCCGTCGAGGGCGCGGACGCGCCACGAATATTTGCCCTTTTGGAGAAGCGGCGTCTCGTCATACAGCACCGTTTCGTAGGTGTAATGATGGCGCACGCGCTCCCGCGCTTTTCCGTCCTCGCGCCAGACCTCGACCTCGTAGGAGCTGGTCTTTTGCACCGGCACCCACGCGTAAACGAGGTAAATCGGCGCCTCCGGCATTTCGGCGTATTCGGACAAAATCAAGGGGGAAACGGGACGATGCTCGCCCTCCGTCAGCGGCTTCGGCGCAGAGAATCCGCCCAGCGGCGAACCGTCGGAACGCAAGCCGCAAACCGCCCAATAGGTTTTCTCCAAGGCTGCACCGCGAAGCGCCTTCAACGAAATTTCCGTGCCCGCCGCCGACACCGTTTCCGCGTAAATGATATTTTCCTTTTTGTGCTCCGGCGCGGACAGCAGCACCACCTGATAGCGCACCGCGCCCGGCATCAGCGGCCACGTCAGCCGCACTTTGTCCATCTGCGCCGAGCGCGGCAAGGCCCGACTTTCCACCGCCACAGAAAAGTGTCTCCCTTCTCCCGACGCAACCGCGCCGCCCCAAAAGAGGCCCGCCGCAAAACAACACGCCGCCCCCAAGGCAAGGGGCTTCCAAAACCTCTTGGCCCCGCGCATCAGCGATTTGCCCGCCGGTAAATGGCGAGAGCCGTTTCCCTGTCGATGGGCCGGAAAACGCCGACTGTCTTCTTTCCGTCGTCGGTGCAGCTGTCGGCGAGAGCCGCAATCGCTGTCTCGTCCAATTCGCCGATGCCGATCTCGGTGAAAGACAGCGGAAGACCCAGCCCGCGCCAAAATTCCTCGGTCTCCCGGATGCCCGCACGGGCTTTTTCCTCCACGGTGCCGACTGTCGCGCCCCATACGTTTTCCGCGTACTGGGCGAAGCGTTCCGGCGCGTCAAGATAGACCTCCCGCGCCCAGGCCGGCCACATCACCGTCAGGCTCTCCCCGTGGGTCACGCCGTACTTGCCGCTCAGCTCATGGGCCAGCTTGTGGACGCTGAAATCTTTCGTCCGCCCCAGCCCGGTGAAATCCGTATGGGACACGCTGCCGCACCACATCAGTTCGCTCATGGCCTCGTAGTCCCGATGGTTCGTCATGGCCTTCTTGCCGAAGCGCACCACGTTTTTCATCAGCGCTTCCGCAATGCGGTCGGTGAGGTGGTTGCCCATCTCTTTCGTCATATAGCGGTCCAGCGTGTGCATGAAAATATCGGCGATGCCCGCCGCAAGCTGGGCGCGGGGAATCGTGTAGGTCAGCTCCGGGTTCATGATGGCAAACGCAGGGCGGTTCAGCGCGATATTGAGGCCGCGCTTCTTTCCCGTCGTTTCGTCCGTCAGCACCGACGAGTCGCTGGTCTCGCTGCCCGCCGCCGCGATGGTCAGCACCACGCCCACGGGCAAAGTCCGCTCCACTTTTTTCTTTCCGAGCCAAAAATCCCAGATGTCCGTGTCGAGATTCGCCGCGCCGTGGGCAATGGCCTTCGCCGTGTCGATGACGCTGCCGCCACCCACCGCGAGAATGAGATCCGCGCCGAACGTCGCCGCCCGCTTCACGCCCTCCCGCGCATGGGAAAGCGTCGGGTTCGGCTGGGCGCCGCCGAACTCCTCGAAGCGAATATCCGCCGCATCAAGCTGTTTCTCGATCGTATCGAGTAGCCCGCTCTTTTTCGCGCTGCCGCCGCCGAACACCACGAGCACGCGCCGCCCGCCGTGTTTCTTCACCGCCGCCGCCGTTTCTTTTTCCGCGCCGCGCCCGAAAATGATTTCCGTCGGCACGCAGTAGGTAAAGTTGTTCATATAAAATCGCCGCCTTTCTCGCTGTTTCTTCCAGTATAGCAGATTCTTCCCCCGGAGAAAAGCAAAAACGCCGCCCGCAGGCGGCACAACTTGACAGAGCGCGGCACGTGCCGTATAATAAATATAGAAAAAGGGCATCGCCGAGCGACCTGCCCCATAGGTTATTTTTTAGGATAAACCGCCGGAGTTGGTAGCTGTGGGCGGTTTATTTCTTGCTTCGGAGTTCTACGAGAATCAGGAACACGATGATAAGCACCAGTGCCACGTTCTCCATAAAACCACCCCCTCGAAAGGGGCAAGATTGGCCGCCCGAAACGATACCCTCACGCCAAGTATAGCACAGATGATTCATATTGGCAACGCGCCGCCCGCAGGGATTCCCCGCAGGCGACGCGTTTTTCTATTTCTGCCGATATTGTTTCACCGCGGCGAAACCTTTTTCCGCCGCCGTCAGCGTCTTTTCAATGTCCTCGTCCGTGTGCGCGCCGCTCATGAAAATTGTCTCGAACTGGGACGGCGCGAGGTAAATACCCTCTTCAAGCATGGCGCGGAACCAGACCTTGAACGCCTCTTGGTCCGCCGCCGCCGAAGTCGCGTAGTCATAGACCTCGTTCTCGCTGAAGAACAGGCCGAACATGGAGCCCGCCTGATGCACCTGCACGGGAATCCCCGCCGCTTTCGCCCGCGATTCGAGTCCCTGCACTACGGCTTTTGTTTTCATCGAAAGCTTGCGGGTGTAGTCCGGCTCCCCCGGCTCCGGCTCTTCCGTCAGGATTTTCAGCGTCTCGATGCCCGCCGTCATGGCCAGCGGATTGCCGGAGAGCGTGCCCGCCTGATAGGCCGGCCCCGCCGGGGAGACGAAACTCATAATATCGCGCCGTCCGCCGTAAGCCGCCACCGGCAGGCCGCCGCCGATGATCTTGCCGAGGCAGGTCAAATCCGGCTTTATGCCATAAGCCGCCTGCGCCCCGCCAAGGGAGGCGCGGAATCCGCACATCACTTCGTCGAAAATCAAAAGCGCGCCGTGTTTTTCCGTCAGTTTCCGCAGCGTGTCGAGATACCCCTGTTTCGGCAATACAAGTCCCATATTGCCCGCCACCGGCTCCACGATAATCGCGGCAATTTCCGAACCGTATTTGTCCATCACCGCCGTGACCGCGTCCACGTCATTGTACGGCACGGTGATCGTGTCCTGCGCCACCGCCTTCGTAACGCCGGGGCTGGACGGCACGCCGAAGGTCGCAAGCCCGGAGCCCGCGTCCACGAGAAGCCCGTCGCTATGGCCGTGATAGCAGCCGATGAACTTCACGATCTTGTCCCGATTCGTGAAGCCCCGCGCGAGGCGCAGCGCGCTCATCGTCGCCTCGGTGCCGGAATTGACCATACGGACGAGTTCGATGGACGGATAGACGCTCTTGACGAGCCGCGCCAGTTCCGATTCCAGAAGCGTCGGCGCTCCGTAGCTCGTCCCGCGCTCCGCCGCCGCTTTCAGCGCCGCGACCACTTTCGGATGCGCATGGCCGACCACCATCGGTCCCCAGGAGCCGACATAGTCGATAAATTCGTTGCCGTCGATGTCATAAATATGACTGCCCTCCGCCCGCGCAATAAACGGAGGATTGCAGTCCACGCTCCGATACGAGCGCACGGGGCTGTTCACGCCCCCCGGCATAAGATTCTTCGCCTCGGCAAAAGCCTCGGCGGATTTTGTGAGATGTAGCATGAACATTCTCCTTTGCATCAATTATCCTTTAATTAGTGCTAATAGCTGTTCCGGCGAAATGGCAGTTATTGGCGAAGCATGAAAATCCTTTTCGTTTCTCGTGACGATATAATCAAGATGCTGTTCCGCCGCACATTGCATCAACAGACCGTCTTCCAAATCCGGCCACGCCGAATTATTAAGAGCCGCCATTATCGTCTCTTTGGATTCCACAAGGATATGAAAATACCTGCACAGCAAAAGCAACAACTGCTTTCGTTCCTCGGTCGGCAAATCTTTTCGCAAAAGGTAATACAAATCCGACAGGCTATGAGAAGCAATATTTCCCTCTATCTCTCCGTCCATGCATGCCTACATGATGAACTCTGCCTTTTCATGAAACGGTTCGCGATGAGCCAACCAATCAAGCGCGATGTTCGTATCAATCAGTACACGCATATTTTTCCTCCAATGCGTCCAATAGCTCTTTTTTTGCGTCAATATGCCTTTTAATGCTTCCGCTGAATTTTTTGAAGAGCCTTCGATCTTCTTCCGTCATCTTCATCTTATCCATTTCGTCGGGAAAAATGACGACAACATTTGCTTTCTCAACCGGCGCTTTGCCAAAAAGCTCCAGCCCGCCTTTATTATATACCCCCTGCAACGCAATCATGGCAGTCCCTCCACAAGAGTTTCTTCTTTATCCCTTCAGCCACTTCGCCGCGTCGATGGCGTGATATGTGATGATAATATCCGCGCCCGCGCGCTTCATGCTTGTCAGCGTTTCCAGCACGATGCGCTTCTCGTCGATCCAGCCGTT
>CAMVJN010000121.1 GCA_947167825.1 uncultured Selenomonadales bacterium
CGCGGGCTTCTGGGACTGCGCGCGGCTTTTCGGGCTGTTCCTCGTCTATATCGCCATCGTCGCCCTGTTCTTCTGCCATCGGTTCTACAGCGACAAGAAGAAACTGGAAACCCAGCCCATTTCGGCGGAAGCGTAAAGGAGGCTTTTCATTATGGAATACAAGAAAATCCTAGTGCCGGTGGACGGCTCGCCGGAGGGTGGCCGTGCGCTGGAGCACGCCGTCTACCTCGCGAAAATCAGCGGCGCTTCTCTGTGCCTGCTGCACGTCGTAGACCTGAACCGCAGGATGTCCCTTTTGGAGCGGGCATGGACCGGGGGCGGCGTGCCGCCGGAGATGAAGGAAAAAGGCTACGCCATCCTTGCGGAGCACACGCGCCGCGTGCCGCCGGAAATCAATTTGTCCAGCGTCGTGGAAGTCGGCGCACCGCCGGACACGATTCTGGAAGTGGCGAAACGGGAAGCCGCCGATGTCATCGTCATGGGCAGCCGGGGGCTCAGCCCCATGGAAACGGTGGTTCTCGGCGGCGTCAGCCATTATGTGCTGCATTATGCCACCATTCCCGTGATGATCGTGCGATAAAAAACGAGCGCCGAGGGCATTTCCTTCGGCGCTCGTTTTTTATCGCACAAAATTCTCTAAACGCTGTCGCTGTTTTTTTCAGCTCGTCCCTGATCTTGATGATTACAAATTTATTCCGATCTTCTTCAGCCACGCGAGAACTTCCTTTTTCGCCTCGCCTTGGTTCTTCTGCGCCGTCGTTCCTTTCATCTCCAACGCCTCGGTCACTTTCGCCTTCGTCGTGTTGGCGATATACCGGTCGGTGCCGGAAAGGCCGCTGCCCTCGTGGGTGCAGAAGGGCGCGACGGTCTTGCCCTCAAGCTTCACCTTGTCGAAGAACGTGTAGCAGGGCATCGGGAGATCGCCCCACCAAATCGGGTAGCCAAGGAAAATCACGTCGTATTTCGATACGTCCGGCATTGTACCGACGATTTCCGGGCGGGCGTTTTCGTTCTTTTCCTTTTTCGCGATTTCCGTCGCCGGGGTGTATTCCTTCGGGTACGGCTTTGCCGGAACAATCTCGAAGATGTCCGCGCCCGTCGCCTCGGCAATCATTTCCGCGAGGATTTTCGTGTTGCCCTTCTCGATATAGCCGACGTTGTAATTTTCATCGGCGCGGGAGAAATAGGCCACCAGCGCGCGCTTGCCCGAAGGCGCGGCGTCCTTCTTTGCCGATGTCTCGGCCTTCGGCGAGGCAGACGAACCGGACCCCTTCGCTCCCGAGCCGCCCCCGCAGGCCGTGAGCGTCAGGGCGCAAAGCGCCAAAGCCATCATCATGAACCATTTTTTCAACTTTCATCACTCCTTCGCTTTCTTCGCCGTCGCATCCGCCGGGAAGCGTGCAACGCTTTCTGCCATTATAGCCATAACGGCGCGCTCTGTCCAATGCTTATCTTTCATGATGGGCCATGCTTTTTTGCTATAGGGCTATGTATCAGGAACTGCCGAAGCAATCAATCGGTAATCGTTCCCGAATGTTTTATTTTCTTTTGCCAAATTTTTCCTTGCAAAAAACGCGATGTATTATAAAATAATGCATATCTTTATTTTTACCCATTTTCATAGGAGGATTTGCACATGAAACGAAACAAACTGTATGCCGCTCTGATGGCGGCGATGATCGGCGCGGGCTGCTGGCTGGGCGCGCCCCAGTCCGAGGCGGCGACGCGGGCGGAAATCGCGGCGGTGAAAGCGCCGAAGTCGGGGAACCTTCGCTACTGGACGAAGGACTCCGTCGCGAAGGAAAAGCTCGTTTCCTACGTCAAGGACGTGACAAACAAGGAAAGCAAGAATTTCATCCCGGCGGCCGACCGGGTCGCGGTCTTCGACATGGACGGCACGTTCCTCTGCGAGACGGCGCCCTATTACTTCGACCACATGCTCTTCCTGCAGCGCGCGCTGCACGACCCGGACTACACGCCGTCCCAGGACGACAAGGATTTTGCGCTGGGCCTTGAGCGCTGGCTGGAGGACAGGAGCAAGAGCGACAACCTGGGCAGCAGCGCGCCGCACCAGTCCTCGGTCTTTGCCGGGACTTCGTACGCCGACTACGAGGCGTATGTGAAGCGGTTCATGGAGACGCCGGTGGACGGGCTGACGAACCTGAAATGGGGCGAGGCGTTTTATCTGCCGATGGTCGAGGTGATGAAGTATCTGCAAGCCAACGATTTCAAAGTTTATGTGGTCACCGGCAGCGAGCGCGAGCTGACCCGGATTTTGGCCTGCGACGTGCTGAACATTCCGACCGAGAACGTCATCGGCACCGACATCAAGACGCTGGCGGCGCACCAGGGCGAGACCGACGGTCTCCAATACACCTACCAAAGCGACGACTACCTGGTCCGGGGCGGCTTCGTCATCAAGAACCTCAAGATGAACAAGGTATCGGCCATCGCCCGCGAGATCGGGCGGCAGCCGGTGCTCGCTTTCGGCAACAGTTCCGGCGATTCCGCGATGCTGAATTACACGATAAGCGGCAACAAGTACCGGAGCGAGGCGTTCTTCCTGCTGTGCGACGACTTGGCGCGCGAGCTTGGGAACGAGAAAAAGGCGGCGAAATGCAAAGACCTCGCCGAGAAAAACGGCTGGGTTTCCGTCTCCATGCGGGACGACTTCAAGACGATTTACGGGGACAACGTAGTGCGGACAGCGAAGCCGTAAAAATCATGACGACGACAAAAGCGCCCGGAAATTTCGCGAGAAATTTCCGGGCGCTTTGCCGTATCGGTTCCGTTTGGGATCAGTTGCTCTCCGCATCGTATTGGTTCAGCTTTTTGTCGGGGTAAATCTTCGTTCCCTTGATGGAGGCGTCCAGCGTCAAGCCCTTTTTCGTGATCTGGTAGACCCAGACGCCGTTCGCGGCGATGGAGGCCCCTTCCATGGAGTCGCCCGCCACGCCGTCGCTGGCCGCCGCTTCCGCCGAAGATGCGAATTTTATGTCGCCGGAAATAAAGGAGTGCCACGCCGTTTCCGTTCCTATGACGAAAATCAGGTCGTACTCTTTCACCCCAAGCCCAAGGCCCAGGCCCATTTCCTTCATGCGCATATAGAGCATTTCGCCGGTCTCGTTGTTGACCGCCAGCCCCCTGCCATGCGCGTCGCCGAACAAGCCGAGCTTGATGCCCGTATTGCTCAAGGTGGCGTATGCGTAACAGTTCTCAATGACCCGCTCCGCCGAAGGCACCTTCTCATACAGTCGCGCAAGCGCTTTGGCGGAGAGCTCGTCAATTTCCTCCCGCTGCCTCACGATTTTCGCTTGTTCCTTGGCGATCTTCTCCTGTTCCTTCGCGCTTTTGTCCGCGCCGGCGGCCAGGGCGGTGGCCGTCATCAGGCACAGCGCCAGCACCGCCATCAGCCATGCCGCCGTTCGTCCCATAAACCTGTTCATTTCTTTTCCTCCTTTGAGCTGCCTGAAATTCTCCTCTGTAGCCATTATAACAAGCGGCTGCGCCAACGTCAATTTGCCGGTTGCAAAAATGCGGCCCCTGTTTTCACGCGCCCATTTCCTTTTCCGCCCATTGGTACAGCGACTCCAGTGCGGGAATCAGGGACTTGCCCCGCTCGGTCAGCGAATACTCGACGGTGGGGGGGATTGTGTCGTATTGCCTCCGGCGCACGAGGCGGTCGGTTTCCAGCTCCCGCAGGCTTTTCGTCAGCATCGTGGGCGTGATGCCCACCACTTTTCGCTGCAATTCCTTGTAGCGAAGCACTTCCCCCTCGGCGATATACCAAAGGATCGGCAGTTTCCATTTCTGCCCGAAAATGTCCATGGCGTAGAGGATTGGGCAACGGGTCTCATAAATATTTTCTTTCTCCGGCAACGGCGAACCGTTCATCCTGCAGCACTCCTTTCCGGCTTTTCGCTTCAAAGCGGCAAAACTTCCAAATCCTCCGGCACGAAAATGCGTCCCGAGAACTGCGGCCTGCCCTCTTCGAGATACAGCCGCTTCCTGTCCGCGCCCGTCTTGTCCTCCGTATGGTACAGGAGCAGGTTCCCCACGCCTAGCCGCGCGGCGGTTTGCCACGCGTCCCTGACGGTGGAGTGGTGCTTTTCGTAGGGGTCGAAAATCTCCCGCATATCCATCCAGTCGAAGCCGCCGAGGGCAAGCTGACGAAAAACGCCGTTGCCGCCGCCCCCGTCCACCATGAAATGCTTGTCCCCGTCGCTCAGGACAAAGCAAGTATTGTACCGCGTCGTCGCCAGCGCGTTCCCCGTCCCCAGCATCGTCAGTTTCATACATGTCTCCTTGGTTTTTTGGTCAGAGTTTTGCTGAATTCATATTTTGCAATATTGCTACATAAAATATAGCGACACAGAAAAAACTTTATACTTGTTTTCCTGTTGCGGTAATTTTACGATAAGAAAAAATTTTTGTAAAGGAACGTGACGGGAAATGAAGAAATTATTCGAGCCGGTATCGCTCACCATCTGGCATTGAAAAACCGCCTTGTGCGCTCCGCCACTTGGGAGGCGTCGCCGCGCCGGACGGCATGGGATTCTCGTCAGCCGACTCTCCGCTCTGCGGGGACCTGCCGCAGCGAGAGGCCGATGCGCCCGCGCTCCTCGTTCACATTGTCTCGCCAGCGCCGCGAGTATGTCACGGACAGTGGGCAATCCGGCGTTGACTGCTTTTAAACAAAATGATAGAATTTCAAGCGCAAACGGAGAACATTTGCACAATATTTTAGGGCTTGTTTAAAAATGAGACTGTGCGTCATGGCGAGATATTTTTTCGTCTATCAAGGAAGCGAAAGCGAAGGCGTAGCATCGCTACGTCGAGTTTTCGCTGACGCAGAGAGACGGGAAAAGAGCCGCCATGACGTGCGGACGATTTTTTAAACAAGCCCGAACAAGGAAGGTCCTATCATTGAAAAAAATCTTGCCATCGATGGAACATGACACA
>CAMVJN010000122.1 GCA_947167825.1 uncultured Selenomonadales bacterium
GGCATGACCATCCTCGGCGTCAAGCCGTCCAAGACAGAAGAGCCCGACGTGGACAGGCTGTATACGCCCGATGAGCTTTTCGACGTTCTGCCGCAGGCCGATTTCGTAATCGTGACGCTGCCGCTGACGCCGGAGACGAAAAATCTTTTCTCTGAAAAAACCTTTGCCGCGATGAAACCGTCCGCTTTTTTCATCAACGTCTCCCGCGGGCCGGTCGTGAACGAGGACGACCTCGCGGAAGCCCTGAGAAACAATGTCATCGGCGGCGCCGGGCTCGACGTGTTCTGCAAGGAGCCGCTCCCAGCCGAATCTCCCCTTTGGGACGCCCCGAATCTTTTAATTACGCCCCACCACGCCGCCACTTCGCCGCGATACATGGAACGCGCCATCGACATTTTCATCGAGAATCTAAAGGTATTCCCCGACACGGCGAAAATGAGGAACATCATCGATAAGGAAAAAGGATATTAATACTAATCTTTGACTAAAATCTTCAAAAAGATTTTAACCGAAGATACGCCTGCTACGCAGGCTACATTTGCGCCTATGGCGCAAATGCCGTCTCATAAATCTCCGTAAGAAATTGAACATTTCTAACGGAGATTAGTATAAACCTAATTCATTTCATCGGCCATACGCAATATCCGAAGCTCCGGCGGATCGTCTTCCGCCGGAGCTTTATGATGCCTGCGCACGATTTCCGCTTCTGCTGCAAAGCCTTCCCGTAAAAGCATGGCCGCCCCGATTTCCGCGTGATGATAATAAACGCACATTTTCCGGTGCAGGACACTGTCGCCGTGAGTGCCATCGCCATAGGCTTTCGCCAGCGACGGAAACAAATCGGCGAAAAGCACCGCGAAACATTTCCAGAATATGCCGAATGCCCCGTCTCTGCGCCCGACGTCATGAAGCAACGCGCACCGCGTCAAAAGCGGCAAATCGACTTTCTCCTCCGCATTGTTTGCAAACGCAATCGCGGTATGCGTCGTACGAAGCGCATGACATTGATCGGGAACGGACATGCCGAAAAAGAGAGCTTGCTGTCCCCTGTTCAGATTTTCTTCCAGGAACGCCCTGTCTTCTGCGGAAACTTCGGCAAAAACCGCATGGAAAAATTGCCGTATCCTTTTCATCATTCGATATATACGAGCTCACGATACCCTTTCGCCGTCTGTCGAAGAGCGGCCTCATCCCGCGTTTCCTCCGACGGGGACAGCTCGACAATCTCGCCCGCTGCGCGCCGTTCGCCCGCAATCCGAATGGCTTCTTCCCTTTTTGGCGCCGCATACGATATATATGTATCTTTTTGTGACACGGGCGGTTTGAGATTTTCCCGTTCCAGCGCAAGCATGACGCGCTCAATGCCAAGAGCGAAGCCCGTCGCCGGGCACCCGCGCCCGAAATCCGAAAGCAGACGATCGTAACGTCCGCCCCCGCAAAGCGGAAAACCGAGTCCCGGCGTATACGCCTCAAAGACCATGCCCGTATAATAGCCAAAGTCCCGGATAATGCCGAGATCGAACTTCACATATTCCTCCGCGCCATACGCTTGCAACAGCCGATATATCGCCTGCAGATTATCCAGCGCACGAAGGCTTTGCCCATTCGTCGTCATGGCCCGCGCTTTTTCTATGATTTCCGTTCCCCCGTGCAAAAGCGGAACGGCAAGCAATGTTTCTTTTTCCTTCGTCGCCAGCCCAGCCCGATCCGCCAATACGCGCAATCCTACTAAATCGTGGGCTTCCAGCGCGGCTTTAACGGCCTCCTGCGCATTATCATCAAGGCGGAGCTCCTGCATCAATCCGTGAATGAAATCGACCTGCCCGAGACAGACCTGGAAGTTCTTCAAGCTCGCGTTTTTCATCGAAGCCACTGCCAACGCGACAATTTCCGCATCGGCCGCTTCAGAATCGGAACCCATGAACTCAACGCCCGCCTGATAGAATTCGCACTGCCGCCCTGTCTGTGCCTGTTCGTAGCGATACACCGGACTCAGATAAAAAAGCTTCAGCGGCATTTCCGCGCCCTTCATTCGGCTTGCCACAACACGCGCAATCGGCGTCGTCATCTCATGCCGCAGCGCAAGCGTGCGGTTCTGCCGATCGAAAAATTTGAACATATACGGCTCAATCCGCCGCCCGTTGCCCAGCGTCAGCGTGTCCACGAACTCGAATGCCGGCGTCACGATTTCGTCATACCCCCAGCGCGCAAATCCTTCCGCCAGGAGCGATTCGATCGCGCGTTTCTCCCTCGCCTCAGCGGGCAGAAAATCCCGCGTTCCGTAGGGAATCCCAAAAACCTCATCTGTTGTCCGCATCCTGCGCTCCACTTCCTTCCTGCTTTTTCTGCAATCGCTCCAAAACAATCTTGTACCCGTCCGCGCCGTAATGAAGGCAGCGCTTGACGCGGCTGATAGTCGCCGTACTCGCGCCCGTGCGCGCCACAATGTCGTCGTAAGTATGCCCCGCGTTCAACATGCGCGCCACCTCCAGCCGCTGCGCCAAAGCTTTCAGTTCGCTGATAGTGCAGATATCCTCAAAAAATTGATAGCATTCCTCCACGCCGCGAAGAAGAAGCACAGTCTCGCAAAGCTGATCCGTCAAATCATCCTTCAGTTTTGGATTAATCATAACAACACCGCCCAGCTTTATTCCTTTACCTTGCGAAAATACCATTTCATTATAGCATACTTCACCGACAGTGCAAGACAAAAAAGAAGCCTCGCGGCAAGTTGTCAGCCGTGAAGCTCCCTGCAATTCCAAAATATATTATCGTTCCAGCAATACTCTTACCGTCGTCCGCATCGCGGGTCGAACCAAAACGCCTTCATGCGGCGGGATGGGAATACGGATTTGAAGTTGTCCTGCGTGCGGATTGTCCGGACTCATCCCTTCCGTCCCCTGCGCCGCCGGATTCTGCTGTTTTGTTTCGGACAAGTCATGAATCTCCGCAACGCTTGCCAAAACTTCGTGGCCGTCCAGCGTATAATACGCCGTCTGCCCGACGTGGATCAAGTCCGCGTATTCCTTCGGCGCATACGCCTCAATCCACATCTCTCCGGTCGCGCCGATCCGGAAGACCGGCTCTCCGGCATGCACCTCACTGCCTTCCTTAATTTCCGTCAAATACATAATGCCGTCTACGGGAGCAAAGAGTTCCGTCGCAACGGAAGCTTGCTGCGCGGAAGAGAGCGCCGCCTCCGCCTGCCGTACCTGAACTTCCGCGCGGCTGATTGCCTCCGGGCTTGCGGAACGCGTCACTGTCTGATAAGACACGGAACCGCCCATAGCCGCCTGATAAGCCGCCTCCGCCGCGTCGCGTTCATTCGCGCTGACGGCCCCCATATCGTAAAGGAATTGCGTCTTCTCATAACGCGTACGCGCCGCATCGACATCCTCGCCGCTTCCGCCGCCGAAAACCGGCTGAACAGTCACGACGCCGGCCTGCAGCTCTTCCAGATTCCGCTGGGAAAGCGCTAAATTCGATTCCAACTGTTGAATTTGCTCCGGCGAAACCTTGACTTTGATCTTTGCCAATACTTGTCCCTGTTTCACCGGTTCGCCGTCACCGACCAATATTTCCGTAATAGTTCCCGCCGCAAGAGCACGCGCCTGTACCACATGTCCGGCGACCTCCGCCTCGACGATGGAAAGCGTCCGATGGCTGGACTGATAAAGCCAGACTACGCCGGCGCACAAAAAAGCCGCCAGCAGCAACACGGCCAAGCCGTATTTTATGACTGCATGCGCCTTATCGCTGATATCGACTTCCAAAATATTTTCCCCCTGATATAATCCTTACATCCATGAAAGGCGCGCAGACCGGCTGCGCGCCTTTTTGCTTGATCCTTACTTCAATCCGAGCTGCGCTTTGAGGGCTGCGTGCGCAGCTTCCATCGCCTGCGGGATTTTTTCCGGATCCTTGCCGCCGGCCTGCGCCATCTCGGGACGCCCGCCGCCGCCGCCACCGACTGCTTTCGCGGCCTCTTTAATCAACTTGCCGGCATGGACGCCCTTTGCAACCGCATCTTTAGACACCTTCGCGACGATACTGACCTTGTCTTCCATGACCGCACAGAGCAGAACAACGCCATTTTTAAGCTTCGCCTCGGTCAAATCCGCCATTGCACGCAGCGCATCCATGGTCTCGACGTTAGCCTTGCCCGTCACGCACTGCACATCGCCGTATGTCTGCACTGCCATCAGAAGCTTCTGCGCATCGGCCTTCTCCTGCATCCGATGCACTTCTTCAAGCTTCTTCTTCATCTCTTTATAGTCCGCCGCCAATGCGGAAAGCTTTTGCACAACCTCCGTGTCGCGGCACTTCAAAAGCTCCGACGCCTGTGCCAGCGCTTCCGCCCGCTCATGCGCCCAACGGAGAGCCGCCTCTCCCGTGATTGCCTCGATGCGCCGGACGCCTGCCGCGACGCCTGTCTCACTGACAATCTTGAACATGCCGATTTGCCCGACGTTCGACACGTGCGAGCCGCCGCAAAGCTCCATGCTGAAGCCCGGCACGGTAACGACGCGCACGATATCTCCGTACTTCTCGCCGAAAAGTGCCATAGCGCCCTTCGCCTTTGCCTCGTCCTGCTTCATCTGGGCAATCTCGACGTCCTGCGCCTGCAGGATGACATGATTGACAAGCTCCTCGACATCCGCAAGCTGCTGCGGGGATACCGGCTCGAAATTCGAGAAGTCGAAACGGAGACGCTCCGGCGTAACCAACGACCCCGCTTGATTGACCTGATCGCCGACAACGCGCTTCAACGCCGCCTGCAAAAGATGGGTCGCCGTATGATTGCGCGCCGAGGCCAGCTTCTTTTCTCGGTCCAACGTAATCTTGACCGTATCGCCGACCTTCAGCAGGCCTTCTTCCACATAGCCGATATGATAAATCGTGCCGTCTGGCAGCTTCTTCGCGTTCGATACCTGCACGCGTCCGAGTTCTGTCG
>CAMVJN010000123.1 GCA_947167825.1 uncultured Selenomonadales bacterium
AACCGCTGCTCGATTTCCTTGTACGCGTCCATATCCGCCGAGGTTCCGAGCACCTTGACGGCACGGCCTTCCAGATCCTGAAGCTTCGTGTACCGTATCCGCTCCCAACGGTACTTGCCGGAAGGCGCACGGCGGCGAACCACTGCTTCCGCCTCTTTCTCCCCTGCCTCGATGCGGCGATGCAGATCAAGAAACAGATCCGCGTCGTCAGGGTAAATGAATCCCCGCTTCAGCATCTCGTTCGGATAGTCGTCGACGGCAAATTCCTCCACCCCCTCATGGGCCACGGCGATTTCCCGGGCGCGACGTGTTTCCGGGTCGTAAGCCCATGCCTGCAGGCCGGAATGGGTCAACGCCGTCTGCATCATCATCTGGCTCTCATGCAAAGCCTGATGCGCCTTCACAAAGGAATCGTTGTCGTGGAACGCGCCGTAATAAATCTTGCGATTCCCATGCGTTTCCGCCAGACGCACGCGAAGATTCACCCATCGGTACTTCCCGCTGCCGTCCAGCAGCCGGAAAATGCCCTCGAAATCCCGCTCCTCCATAAAGTCCTTCTGGATTTCCTCCAATACCTTCGGCAAATCGTCGGGATGGACGAACTGCATGAACTCCTTGCGTTCCGCCCTGCGTTTTTCCTTGTCCACGCCCAGCATATTGTAATACCCTTGGTTCAGGTATCCGCTTTTCAGCACGCCGTCCTCGAAAACATAAATGCCTATGCCCGCGGGGATGTTATCGATCAGCCTCGCGAGACGCTGCTCCTCCTGCTGAGCCTCGCGAAGCTGCGCGATGCTGCGTTCATTGTCGATCAAGACGGACGCCAGTATTGCCACAAACATCAGGACAAGGGGAATCACTGCCATTTCGATTCTGCCTGAAAAAACGGCAAAGAAAAGGAGCAGGCCGCATACTGCGACGCCTGCCCACGCCCAATGTTTCTTCCACATTCCCATTGCGTTCCGCCTCCAATGCTCAATGAACGCCCAATTCGCTTACTCCGCTTCCCGCTTTTCCTTCTCTTTTTCCTGCTTCTCGCGCTCTTCCTTTTCCTTGCGCTTCTTCATTTCCTTCTCATGGCGCTTTTCTTCCTTCTCGAAATGCTCCTGTTCCTCTTCCGTCAACGTCCCCTTTGTATGGGAAAGGATTTCCCGGCGGTGATCTTTTTCATAGGCGAGGATTGCGCGATAGAAAATCCCGTCCCGGCTCTTTTCCGTCAGGTCGGCAATCACGATCTCCCTCTTCGGCTCCGAACGCTCCACCGTCCAGAAATGGGAATCGATAAGATCCACCGCGTCCACCGTCACCACGCCGCGCGGAATGTTGATAGTGAGGTAATTCGCCTCGCCCGCCAAATCGGCCAGTGTATCCGTCGATTCCATGCGCCAGGAGCGCTTCATGCGGACGTCCTCGATCTGCACATGGTCGTAAGTCTTGACGACCGGCACAATCAGCGTGTCAAGATCCGCATGCCCGTTGGCGTCCACACCGTAGGACATTTCCTTTTTGTTGAAGAAATAATTCATACGCTCCGACGACTGAACCCACTGATAAATGTCTTCGGGCACCTTCGGCGGCGTATAGGTCGCCTCCGCCGTCGAGAAATTCAAGGCCGCCGCCAGCGCGAGGGCACACATCCACTGTTTCTTCATTCTGTACCTCCCAAAAAATCAATCATCGTTTTCTTTATGTATCCTATCCAATTCATAGGGCGTTTCCTGATATACATAATAATTGAGCCAGTTCGCGAACATCAGGTTCGCGACGCTGCGCCAGCGCACGACGGGCTGCCGCGTCGGGTCGTCGTCCGGGTAATAATTGCACGGCACATTGATGGGAAGCCCCGCCGCCACATCCCGATCGTACTCGCCTTTCAGCGTCATCGGATCATACTCGGCATGTCCCGTGATGAAAAACTGGCTGTTTTCCAAGTCGGCTACGCAGTAAACCCCCGCAGGCTCTTCCGCTTCCGCCATGATGGTCAGCTCCGGCACCCGCTCGATTTCCTCGCGCCAGACTTCCGTATGGCGGGAATGCGGCACATAGAACTCGTCATCGAAACCCCGGAACAGCTTCTCGTTCCTGACGCAGAGATGATGGCGGAACACGCCGAAGACCTTCGGCGCCACCGGATGCTTTTTCACGCCGTAATGGTAGTAAAGCCCGGCCTGCGCGCCCCAGCAGATATGGAACGAGGAAAACGCGTGGGTCTTCGACCATTCCATGATTTCGCAAAGCTCGTCCCAGTAAGCAACTTCCTCGAAGGGCATCTGCTCGACGGGCGCCCCGGTCATCAGGAACCCGTCGTATTTCCTGTTCCGCACTTCGGCGAAGGTTCCGTAAAACTCACCGAGATAATCCATCGAGGTATGCTGCGGCAGATAGGATTCCGTATAGATGAAATCCGCCTCCACCTGAAGCGGCGTATTGCCCAAAAGACGAAGAAGCTGCGTCTCCGTCACCGACTTCGTCGGCATCAGGTTCAGGATCAAAAGCCTGAGCGGCCGGATATCCTGCCCGTAGGCGCGGTCCGCGTCCATGAAGAAAATATTCTCCCGTTCCAGCACCGACGCCGCCGGAAGATGATTCGGTATCTTGATCGGCATTGAAAATCAGATTCCCCTAACTTGCGTAAAGCTTCTTATTTGGAAGATTTCTGTTCTTTCTTCGCATTCGCCGTCTGCGGCAAATCGGTGCGATAGCGGTTCAGCCAATACTGGTAACCCTTGACGATGGCACGGAGCCGTTCCAGTCCGTGATAAGCAGGATTTTCCTTGGTAATCGCCACATAGCGGCCTTCCGGTTCCATCGACTGCCATCCGGCTGCCGGCGTCCAGATATCGCCTTTGACGATTTTCTCGGTTCCCTGCTCGTGGTTCAGCGACTTTTTCATATGCTTGACTTCGAGGAATTCGCCGTTTTTATCCTTCGTCTCCTGCCATTCCCAATAAATCAAATTGCCTCCTGCCAGCCGCATCGTCGTCATGTCCGCCATGGATTCCGTCGTAACGCCGCCCGCGCCCGTCGAAACCCAAAGCTGCTTCCAGCGGTCCGGCGCTTCCTTCATCGCCTTTTCGCCGTGATAGAAGATATGGTCGACCAACGCGACATAATAATCTTCCTCATAAGACTGGGAATTGACCTCATACTCCTTCGGCGGCTCGTAGACCTTGGACCAAATGACCTTTCCCTCTTCGTTATAGAAATTTTCCTGCAGATAGACGACCTTGCGCTCCTGCGGGTACACATCGACCCGCGCGAGGCTGTATGAAAGCAAACGGGGGTCGGGAATGCTGGCCTTGATGTTGTAGTTCTCGATGACCTCCTGCGCGCCGCCCGGCGTATACGAAGTCTTGATCCAAGCCGAAATGCAGGTCGGAACGCCGTTCACCTGGCTCTTGACCTGCACATTCGACGGCGAAAAAAATTTGCCGTACTTCTGGTCCGACGCAATCCACGTCCACTCCTGTTGCGCCGCCTCAACCTGCGGCATGCCGAAATCCGGCAACGGCGCGGGCAAATCTCCCGCAAAAAAACCGACTGCCGCCGCAAAAAAAAGCGCCGCACGCCCGATTCGCTTCATACGATTCCCTCCCTGCATCGGAAGCTGTTAAATTTCCCTCCCCCAAGGGACGAAACGATCCAGCGGACTGTTTCGGGATCGCTTCAGCGGCGGGCGAGGTGTTCGGCAACGTCGCAAAAACCTCATCCGTCAGCCTTCGGCTGCCAAGAAACATGCCTCCGGCATATTCCTCCCCTCAAAGGAATGGCTGTTATTCGCTAAGCCTTCATATTATATCATATTTCCTTTTTTCTGCCTATAGGCTTAGGGTGTTGGTCAGGAATCGCCACTTTGCCGAGGATTCCCTTCATCTCTGCAATCAATATCCCGTAATTCGTCATCGGCACGCCCGCCGCCTTCGCCGCCACCACGCGGGAAAGCACATACTGACGGTTAAACATGCAGGCGCCGCAATGCACGATCAGATCGTACCCGGAAAGATCCGACGGAAAATCCGCGCCGCCCACGTTCTCGATTCGGAGCTTGCCGCCGAGTTTTTTCCGGAGCAGGGCCGGAATCTTCACGCGGCCGATATCGGCGTCGAGCGCGTTATGAGTGCAGGCCTCGGCGATCAGGATACGCGCGTCGGGCGGCAGGCCTTTCACACGCTCCGCGGAATCCCGGAAATAGGAAATATCCCCCTTGTAGGCCGCGAACAACACCGAGAACGAAGTCAGCTTGCTTTCCGCCGGCGTCTTTTTCTGCACCTCGCCAAATACCTGCGAATCGGTGATAATCAGCGCAGGCGGCCTTTGCAGTGCCGCCAGCGACGCCTCCATCGTCTCCGGCGTGCAGCCGACAGCCACGCAATTGTCGTCCAGCAGCGCACGAATCGTCTGCACTTGCGGCTGGATCAAACGGCCTTTCGGAGCCTCGGCGTCCTGCGGCATTACCAGCAGCACCACGTCCCCCGGGCCGGCCAGCCCGGCCAACAGGCTCCGTTCCTCGCCCTGCGAAATCCTGCTCACCAAAGCATTGCGCAGCGCGTCCACGCCTTCGCCCGTCGCCGCGCTGACGCAAAACACCGGAAGCCCCAACTTCGCTTGGATGGTTTTCGCCATCGCCGTACCGCCGCCATCCCGAAGGTCGATTTTTGAGACGACAGGGAACACCGAAACGCCCGCCCCGCGAAGCCGGCGTGCCCAACGCCACGCATTTTCCTCCGCTCCGTCCGACGCGTTGACGTCCTCAGCCTCGAACAGCACCAGCGCGATCTCGGCCCGGGCGGACGCCTCCCGCGTCCGCCCGACGCGAAGCCCGCCGAGCGCCCCCGTATCGTCAAAGCCCGCCGTGTCGATGAACACCACGGCTCCCGCGCCGTGAAGCTCCATCGGCTGATAGACGGGATCGGTGGTCGTGCCCGCCACTTCCGACACCAGCGCCGCTTT
>CAMVJN010000124.1 GCA_947167825.1 uncultured Selenomonadales bacterium
GGTGGACTTCAGTCCACCAAACCCACCGGCTTTTAGCCGGTGGTCGTTTAGTTTCAGGTTATGTTCGTTTGTTTCACGTGAAACATTCTTTTGCTTATGGCAAAATCCGAACTTTTGCGTTATGACAAAGTTGTCGCTTTGTCGAAACGCTCAAATAGGAATATTTTGCCTATGGCAAAATTTGAACAAATACGTTATAATAAAACACGTTTTATGGAGAGGTGTCCGAGCGGTTTAAGGAGCTGGTCTTGAAAACCAGTGATGCGGCAACGCACCGTGGGTTCGAATCCCACTCTCTCCGCCAGAATTATCAAGGCTTCTGAGTTTTTGGCTCGGAAGCCTTTTTTGCATGGAGAAATCATTTTAGCTCCGGGTGCTGTCGAATCATTTTGAACGTTGATTCGACAATGCAGACCGTTCATGAGCCAACGCAGGGGATACGCCGGAGATAATTCGGGATTGACCATGATAAGCATCTTTACTGTTTGACTATTGTAGCGTATAATTTAGTCGGATTTATTTTACTAAAATCAATCCGACTAAACTTGAGAGGAGCTTTTGTATGAAATTTATCGGTCGAGAGACAGAACTGAAAAAGCTTTGTTCTGCTTATCGGACAGACGACCAGGCTGCTGTCTTGATTTATGGGCGGCGACGCGTTGGCAAGAGCGAACTCATAAAACATTCTCTTGAAAAAGTTTCGAGTCCATCCATTTACTATGAATGCAAGGAAACAAGCGAAAGAAACAATATTGACAGCCTTTCGGCTTTGATTTCGGAGCAGTATGATTATCCGAGTCTTGCCTTTCAGTCTATGGAGGGGGTTCTCGAATTCCTGTTCAAGCAATCGACGAAGGTGGGGCTGATTCTTGTTTTGGATGAATATCCTTATCTGCGGAGCATGGTCAAAGGTTTGGACAGTATTTTGCAGTCCCTTCTTGACCGTTATGAGGGGCGTTCGCACTTGAAGCTGATATTGTGCGGCTCTTTTATGGAAACCATGAAATCGATGCTGCTTGCGCATAATCCGTTATATGGGCGTTTTTCCCTTGCAATTCATTTGAAACCGATGGATTATTACGAATCGGCAAAGTTTTATCCGTCGTTCTCCTCCGAAGATAAAGTTCGCCTTTATAGTGCGCTTGGGGGAATTCCTTACTATAATCGTCTGGTACAGCCGAAGGCATCTGTAAAGGAAAACCTGATGGAACTTATTCTCGCACCTGGGGCAAGACTGGAAAATGAGATTGCGCTGTATTTGCAGGCGGAGCTTTCCAAGATAGCGAACGCGAACGTGGTCTTTGAGACGTTGGCAAAAGGTTTCTCCCGGTTCAGCGACATCCTTTCCCAGTCCCATATCTCGAGCAGCCCGACACTTTCCGACATACTGAGAAAGTTGATTTATATGGAATTAGTGGCGAAGGAGGCGCCAATCAATGACGAATACAATAAAAAACGTGCGGGATATTATATTGATGACAACCTTTCGCTTTTTTATTATCGGTATATTTTTCGTTATGCTTCGCAGAGACAAGTCATGGCTCCGGATCAGTTTTATAAGCGTTACGTTGGGCCGGATTTTGAAACCGCTTATGTTCCGAAGCGGTTTGAGCGCATTTGCCGTCAATATCTGATACGCCGGAATCAAGCCGGGTTGATGGAGGAACCGTTTGAGCGGATTGGGAAGTATTATTATGATTTGCCTAAGGAACACAAAAACGGGGAATTTGATGTGGTCACGCAGGACGCAAATGGGTATGTTTTCTATGAAGCGAAGTTTCAAAAGCAGCTGATGACTCAAAAAATGATAGACAAGGAAATCTCGCAGGTTCAGGGCGCCGGAATGAATTGTGAGCGTTACGGATTTTTTGTCAGAGCAGGGGCGGAGGGACAGAGCCGGAATGACGTCCGGATTATTTCGTTGGAAGATATGTATGATGTGCAGTAGGGCCGGCTTCTTCTTTCCGCCGGAATTATCAAGGCTTCTGAGCTTTTTGCTTGGAAGCCTTTTTGTTGCAGGAAAAGCGGCAAACGATATAGAATCATACAGACATACGCAAGGAGGTCGGTCAAATGGTACTGAAACGATTTATGGGGACACTCGCCGGGAAATGGTGCGCGGCGTTGTCCTGCGCCTGTGTCCTGTCGGCGGCGTCCGTCGCTTTGGCGGAAGATCGCGAACATACGCCGCTGAAGTGGTGGCAAACGACGTCTGTTTATCAGATTTATCCGAGGAGCTTCGCGGATACTACGGGCGACGGGTTCGGGGATATACCCGGAATCACCCGTCATTTGGATTACCTGCGGAGATTGGGCGCGGGGGCGATTTGGCTGACGCCCGTCTATCCGTCCCCGATGGTGGACAACGGCTACGATATTTCGGATTACACGGCCATCGATCCCCTTTACGGCACGATGGAGGATTTCGATCGTCTGGTGGCGGAGGCGAAAAAGAGGGACATCCGCATCGTCATGGATCTTGTGTTCAACCACAGTTCCGACAAGAACGCGTGGTTCCAGGAATCGAAGAAAAGCCGCACGAATCCGAAAGCCGACTGGTACATCTGGCGGGACGCGAAGCCCGACGGCAGCGAGCCGACCAACTGGCGCAGCATCTTCGGGGACAGCGCGTGGACGTGGTGCGAGGAACGCGGCCAATATTATCTGCACACCTTCGCGCCCCAGCAGCCGGACCTGAACTGGGAAAATCCCGAGGTGCGGCGGGCGCTTTACGATGCGGCCCTCTTTTGGCTGGACAAGGGCGTCGGGGGCTTTCGCATCGACGCCATTCCCTACATCAAGAAGCCGGTCTTCCGTGACGGTGTGCCGGACGGCGAGGACGGGCTGGTGAGTATTCACGCCATGACGGCCAATACGCCGGGAATCCTTGCTTTCCTGCATGAGTTCAAAAAAGAGGTTTTTACCGGACGGGACATTTTCACCGTGGGCGAGGCCAACGGCGTGCAGCCGAAGGATTTGCCCCGATGGGTGGGAGAGGACGGCGTCTTTGATATGGTGTTCGAGTTCGGCCATATGAATCTTTCATTAAAAAACGGAGAAATCTGGTGCTATCCGACGGAATGGAAGCTGACGGAGCTGAAGGCCGCCATCAACGCCACGCAGGAGGCCACGAGGGATAACGGCTGGTGCCCGGTGTTCTTCGAGAACCACGACCAGCCCCGCTGCGTCGACCATTTCTTCCCCGAGGGCGCGGACAGGGAAAAGGCCGCAAAGGCCATGGCGACGGTTCTGCTCACCCTGCGGGGAACGCCTTTCATTTATGAGGGGCAGGAGCTTGGATTCTCCAATGTGGCATGGCCGTCCATTGGCGACTACAACGACATTTCTTCCCGCGGGCAGTATGAGATCGCATTGAATGAAGGCTTCTCTCCCAAGGAAGCGATGAAGTTTGTGCATTTCTTCAGCCGAGACAACGCCCGCACGCCTATGCAATGGAACACCGGCGTGAACGCGGGCTTCACCACGGGAAAGCCCTGGCTGCCCGTGCATGACGATTACGCGGTGCAAAACGGCGAAGTGGAAATGTGGGATGAGAATTCCGTTTTTTCATGGTATCGTCAGCTCGTGGAATTCCGGCGGAGCCATCCGGCGCTTCGGGCGGGCAGCTATCAGGAGCTTTTGCCTAACGACGAGCAGATTTTCGCCTTCGCCCGCACGGTGGGCAGCCATCAGCTGGTGACCGTCGTGAATTTCTCTTTGGAGCCGGCGAAGATTCCCGAAGAGATTATTGCCGGAAAAACACTGGTCATGGACAGCGAGGGGCGGGGGGAGACGGCAATCCTGCGCCCATTGGAGGCGCGCATTTATCAGGCCGTGCGGTAAGGACCGGTGCGAAAAATCGTTGGCGTAATCATGTATACAGATATACATGCGCCGATTGCGTAGACAATTGTATACCGTCATGCTATACTGCCCTTTGGCAGAAAATGGCAGTGAAGCCTTGCGGCGTCGGTGCAATTTGGGCCGATGTCGCGGGGCTTTTGATTTTTGGAGGTGGAATGTATGGAGCATATTGAGGACATTATTCTGCGGCACTCCCAGCGGGGGATGACGAAGCTGCGTCCACACATGGAGGCGGATTACTGCCGTCAGGCGGCGGAGGAGATCTGCTCGTGGAAGCGCGGCGTCGTTTTGCTGACGACGGGCTTTTATGTGGCGGGCTATCCGGAGACGGACGGCCCGACGGGCACGGCGGTGCTGGCCAGCGTGCTGCGGGATATGGGATTCCGTCCGGTGATCGTCACCGAGCCGGAGAACGCGGAGCTTTTCCGGATTCGTGATTTCGAGGTCGCTGCGGCAGAAGTCGGTGTGGATGTCGACTTTTTCCGGCAGATGATTTTCGAGTATCACCCGGTGGGCATGATTTCGGTGGAGCGTTGCGGACTGAACGCGGAGAACGATTACGCGAATATGCGCGGCATTTCCATCAGCGAGCACAACGCGCCGACGGATATCCTGTTCCAGATTGCGCACGAGTACGACATACGGACGGTGGGCGTCGGGGACGGCGGCAACGAGATCGGCATGGGCAATGTCGCCGATATTATCAAGCGGGAGCTTTCTCTTGTGCCTTGCGTCGTGAAGGTCGATTATCTGGTTATCGCCAGCGTGTCGAACTGGGGCGCGTACGGCCTTGCCGCATATCTCTCGATCCTTTCCGGCAAGAACCTGATGCCGACCTATGTCTGGGCCGCCCAATACATGAAGGAGACGGTGGAAATCGGCAGCGTCGACGGCATCACTCATGAGCGGGTGACACATGTGGACGGTTTCGACGAGAGCGTGGAGCAGGAGATTCTCGACGCCCTGGCGGACAAGATTGACGCGGAGCTGGCGGAAACCGCCGCTGCGGTATAAATATTTGGCTTAGATTTACAATCTAAGTGCAACAGAAAAAGAATGACACAAGGATTCCTGT
>CAMVJN010000125.1 GCA_947167825.1 uncultured Selenomonadales bacterium
AGCGACATGATATAGGCAATCGTGCCGCCGCCGCCGAGATCGACCTTGCCCAGCTCCGCCGTCTGGAACCGGACCTTGTGCTTGTCCATCATGGCGCGAAGCTCGGCGATGTATTCGGCGTTGGCGTCGTTGGAGCCGGACTTACCCCGGGAGCCGGTGAACTTGTTGAACACCATGCCGCCGCCGAGATAGGCGACGTTTTTCTTGTCAAATGCGCTGGCATAGAGCGGATCGAAGCCGGAGCTGACGTCCGAGGAAAGCATCTTGGAATTGGCCAGCGCGCGGCGAAGGCGAAGCTCGCCTTTCTCGCCGACCGCCTCCATCAATTCCGCCAGCGTATTCTCGAAGAACCGTGACTGCATTCCCGTCGCGCCGACGCTGCCGATTTCCTCCTTGTCCACCAGCAGGCAGCACGCCGTCCGCGCCGTCTTTTTCGTCTCCAGCATCGCCCGGAGCGAGGTGAACGCGCAGACCCGATCGTCCTGCCCGTAGCCCAGCGTCATGCTGCGGTCAAAGCCCATGGCGCGGGCGCGTCCCGCGGGCACCAGCGTCAGCTCCGCCGAAATGAAATCGTCCTTCGTGATATTGTACTTCGCGGAGAGAATCGCGAGGACGCCTGCCTTGACCGCGTTTTTCTCCTCGTCGGGCAGCGGCAGGCTGCCGACGAGAATGTCGAGCTTCTCCCCTTCGATGACCTTCGCCGCTTTTTTCTCCATCTGCTCCTGCGCAAGATGGATCAAAAGGTCGGTGACGCAGAAAACGGGATCGTCCTCGTCCTCGCCGACGGCAATATCGAGCGTTGTCCCGTCTTTTTTCACCACTACGCCGTGGAGCGCGAGGGGCAGGGTCACCCATTGGTATTTCTTGATGCCGCCGTAATAATGGGTATCGAGATACGCCATGCCGCCGTCCTCATAGAGCGGGTTCTGCTTGAGGTCGAGGCGGCAGGTGTCGATATGGGCGCCGAGGATGGCAAGCCCGTCCTCCATCGGGCGCGTGCCGAGCCGGAACAATGCCACCGTCTTTTTCATGCCGACGGCGTAGACCTTGTCCCCCGCTTGCAGCTTCTTCTTTTTGCGGATCGCCTCGGAAAGCGGGACATACCCGGCCGCCTCCGCCATGCGCACCATTTCCGCGGCGCTCTCCCTCTCCGTCTTGCATTCGGAGATAAAGTCGCGGTAATCGTCGGCCAATGCGTAGACTTTCTTCTTCTCCGCCTCCGTGTAGGTGTTCCAAGCGTGAATGACTTTTTCTTCCTCGTTTTTCTTTGTCTTCTTGTCTGCCAAAATTATCGTCTCCCCGTCTCAATCATCTTCTCCACAATCTCCCGAAAATCTTCCCTTGTCTCCGCCTTGTTGAAGGCTTCCCGCAGCCCGCCGCCGCCAATCATGCCTTTGGTATACCACGTGGCGTGCTTCCGCATTTCCCGTGCGCCGATATAGTCGCCTTTGTATTGAATCAGCATATCGAGGTGGCGCAGGATCAACGCGCCGCGCTCGGCGACCGTCGGCGGGGGCGGTTCGTCGCCCGTTTCAAGGAACGAGTGGAACGCCCGGAATATCCACGGATTCCCCTGCGCCGCCCGGCCGATCATCACGCCGTCGCAACCCGTTTCGCGGAACACGCGGGACAAGTCCGCCGTCGTTCGGATGTCGCCGTTGGCAATCACGGGAATTTTCACCGCGCTTTTTACCGCCGCAATCATGCGCCAATCCGCGTGCCCCTTGTAATACTGTTCCCGCGTGCGCCCATGCACGGCGATAGCCGCGACGCCCGCCGCCTCGGCTCGTTTCGCCATCTCCACGGCGACGATGCCGGCATCGTCCCAGCCGATCCGCATTTTCACAGTCACGGGAAGTTTCGTCGCCTTGACCAGCGCGGCGAGTATCTTTTCCGCGTGCGCTGGGTCTTTCAGCAGCGCGGAGCCCGCGCCGTTCTTTACGATTTTCGGCGCGGGGCAGCCCATGTTGAAATCAATCACATCCGCGCAGCCGAGGCTCTCGACATAAGCCGCCGCCTCCGCCACCGGCTCCGGGTTCGCGCCGAAAAGCTGCATCGCGAGCGGCCGCTCCTCCGGCACGGTTTTGAGCATGGCCAACGTCTTCTCGTTGCGGAAATGAATGCCCAGCACGCTGACCATTTCCGCGAAGGCCATAGCGCAGCCCATTTCCTGCGCGAGAATCCGGTACGGCGTGTCGGTCACGCCCGCCATCGGCGCGAGAAAAACCGGCGTCGGAAAATCGAGGTTCCCGATTTTCATTGCGCCTTCTTGTCCTCGCATTTTTTCTCGTCGGATTTTTTGTCCTCCGTCGGGAGATTGCGTTCATAGAGCACCCGAAGCCCGGTCAGCGTCAGGAAATTGTCGACTTTTTCGATGGTCTTCGACTCCCGCGAGATCATCTTCGCCATACCGCCCGTGGCGATGACCTTCATCTCCTGCTTCATTTCCGCCTTGATCCGCCGCACGATTTCGTCAATCTGCCCGACAAAGCCGAAAATCACTCCGGCCTGCATTCCCGTCACCGTGTTCTTGCAAATGACCGTCTTCGGCGTCACAAGGGCGACGCGGGGAAGCTGAGCCGCCCGCTGGAACAGCGCCTCGGTGGAAATGCCAATGCCCGGCGCGATGACGCCGCCCAGATAATCGCCGTTCGTGTCCACGATGTCAAAGGTCGTCGCGGTTCCGATGTCCACGACGATCAGCGGCCCGCCGTATTGCTCGAAAGCGCCGACGGAATTGACGATGCGGTCCGCGCCGATTTCCCTCGGGTTCTCATAACGGAGACGGATGCCCGTCTTGATGCCCGGTCCCACAACCAGCGGGTGCAGATGGAAATACCGCTCGCACATCTTGACCAGCGGCACCACCAGCGGCGGCACCACCGACGAAATGATGATCGCGTCGATGTCTGTCATACGGATGCCCTGAAAGCGGAACAAATTGTTGATCAGCATGCCATACTCGTCGCCGGTCTTCTGACGGTCGGTCGAGATGCGCCAGTGTTTCATCAGCCGCTTGCCTTCATAGGTACCGAGCACGATATTGCTGTTGCCGATGTCGAAAACCAAAAGCATAGCTTTCCTCCAAAAATTTTATTTTTTCCTCGGACGAATGGAAACATCCCCCGCCAGCACGCGGCGGCGTCCCTCGATTGTGTCGATCAGGAGAGCGCCGTCCTCGTCGATATCCACCGCCGTTCCGGCGAACGTCTCCTTGACGCCGATCACATTGACCGCCTGCCCCAGCGTCACGGAATACTTCCGCCACTCGTCCAGCACCGCGCCGAATCCGTCCCGCTCCGCCGCGAGGTACAGCTCGTCCATCGCTTCCAGCACGCGCTCAAAAAGCTCCTGCCGATTTACTTTGCCGCCGCGCAGCATGGAAAGCGACGTGGCGATGTCCCTGACGTCCTCCGGGAAATCCTCTGGCCAAAGATTCACATTGATGCCGGTGCCGATGACCACATAATTGACGCGCTCCATTTCCGCGTTCATTTCCGTCAGGATACCGACGAGCTTCTTCCCGTTTTTGTCGAGCACATCGTTCGGCCACTTGATGCCGACGGAAAAGCCCATATCCTTCATAGCCCGCACGACCGCCACCGCTGCCATCAGCGTGCATTTCGGCGCGTCCTGCGGCAAAAAGGACGGGCGGAGCACCACGGAAAACCAAATTCCTTTCCGCGAGGGCGAGTACCATCCCCGGGAAAGCCGTCCTTTGCCTGCGCCCTGCGCCTCCGCCACCACCACCGTGCCGTCCGGCGCGTCTTCCATCGCCAGCCGCTTCGCCTCGTTGTTCGACGACGGGATTTCATCGTAATGGAGCATCTTGCGCCCGATGACCTGCGTCCGAAGCATCGGCTGGATTTCCTGCGGCAACAAAAGATCGGGCGTATCAACCAGAGCGTACCCTTTCCGCGCGTGGCTCTCGATCTCGTACCCCGCCGCCTTCAGCGCGCGGATATGCTTCCAGACCGCCGTGCGCGAAACGCCCAAGCAGCCCGCGATTTCCTCGCCGGAAACATAATCGCCGCCCGCCGCGCGCAAAAGCGCGAGCACTTTCTTTTGCAAAACAATCCCTCGCTTTCCTGTAAGGGTCTAAAAAAGGGTTCTAAAAATGCTTTCTTGATGGATGCAATGCAAGAACTCTTTATCTGGCAGGAATATTCAACTTTTTCATTATAGCAAAGAGACGAACAGGGTGCAATTTCTTATTTATGAACCAACTGCAGGTTTTTTGATTTTGCAGGGCATGGATGCCCTCTCCTAAAAAACGATATACTTGTTTTCTATATTCTACCGAAACGGCGCAAATCATGCAACAAAAAAGAGCGCAGAGCCAAAGCCCTGCGCCCATGTTCTCATATTCGGATTGAACTCCCGACCGCCGCACACCTTGTTATTTCTCGTCCGGCTTGCGAGGGCGGCCCGCATGTATGGACGCGCCCTCCCCGGCCCCGGCGGCAGCCACCCAGTCCATCTCGTCGTCGGCCATTCTTGACATATGCCAGCGGCCGATTTTGCCCGGAGCCTGTACGCTGAAAAGATTCCCTTCCTGCCGGGAAAACGCTTCCCGTTCCGTTCCTGCGTTACGCAGGCGCTGCATGGCAAGCAGCCTGCCCAAAAGCTCCTCCCGCACGGGATGGCAAAGGGAGAAATCAAATTGACGAAGCTCCTGTTCCAGTTGCTGTTCCTTCATTGTAACCATCTCCCGTCTTGTTTTTCTGTTTCTTCTGTTCTTTATATCCCCGAACGGGAAAATTGTTACAGCTTTTTTGAAAAAAATGCAATAAATCCGAAGAACGTCCCAAAAGCCAGGGATGCCCCGTTACGGCCGGTAGTCCTCCAAAAGCTCCCGCAGCTTGTCCCGCGCCTGTTTCAGCGCCA
>CAMVJN010000126.1 GCA_947167825.1 uncultured Selenomonadales bacterium
GGCGTCAAGCGCCATCCGACCATCGAGGACAATGTGACGATATATTCCGGCGCTTCGATTCTCGGAGGGGAAACCGTCATCGGGCGCAATTCCGTAATCGGGGGCAATTCCTTTATCACGCAATCCATCCGGCCGAATACGCGGGTCAGCATCAAGAATCAGGAGCTTCAGCTCGACGAGCGCGACGGGGAAGCATTCTGCGAGCATGATATCGCTCCCGGCGCATGGTTCTATACGATCTGAAAACCTATCCCCCGGCTAAGGTGCCGGGGGATAGGTTTATCTTCACACTTCGACAGGAGGGAAACATGGAGAAGCTTGAGTTCATATTGGGGCGTGCGGGAACGGGGAAGACCGAGTCCTGCCTTTGCGCGATGCGGGACGCGATGGAGCGGGAGCCTTTGGGGACCCCGCTTCTTTTGGTGGTTCCGGAGCACATGACATACCAAGCGGAACGGGAACTCGTCTCGCGGGCGCGGGGACGGGGAACGATGCGTGCCTTCGTGTCCGGGTTCCGCCGATTGGCATGGAGGGCGTCGGGAAAAAGCAGTCTGCCGCGGATGACGGAAGTCGGGAAACGTCTGATTCTGAAAAAAATCGTCGGGAGACGCGCGGATAATCTCTCCGTCCTCGCGCGGAGCGCAGGACAGCGCGGCTTCACGGCTTCCCTTTCGGAAATGATCGAGGAGCTTAAAAGCTATCGGGGCACGCCGGAAAATCTCAAAGAGGCGGCGTCCATTGTCGATGACAGTTATTTAAGCAAAAAGCTGGAAGATCTGGCTTTGCTTTACGGGGATTTTTTGCAGGAGACCGAAAGCCGCTTTGAGGACGCCGAGGACCGCATGGAGAAACTGGCGGACGCGATATTGAAAGGCAACGGTTTCGCGGGGGCGGAGGTCTGGCTGGACGGCTTCGTGTTTTTCAACCCGCAGGAAAAAGAAGTGCTCCGCGCGTTCCTGCAGACGGCGGACAAGGTGCATATTACGCTTCCGATGGGAGCGGACGTTTCCGTCCATGAAAAGGTTGCGCCGTCGGAGCTTTTCTATCGCGCCGCGCACACGCTCCAAGACCTGAAGCGCATGTCGGAGGAAATGAGGATTGCCTGCACTGTGAAAGTGTTGGACGCTCAACAGCGTTTCGGCACGGACGCGCAGGGCATTGCCGCTGTGGAGCGGGGGTTGTTTGATTATCCTGTCCGCGAGGAAAAGGGCGAAAAAAGCGCGCAAGGCGTGCATATCACGGAGGCGGCGACGCGGCGGCTCGAAATGGAGGCGGCGGGCGCGGAAATCATACGCCTGTGCCGCGAGGAAGGCTTCCGCTGGCGCGACGTCGGGATTTTGCTTCGCGACAGCGAGAACTACGGCGAGCTTTTGGAGTTCACGCTGAAGGAATACGGGATTCCGTATTTTACGGACAGGAAGCGGGCCGGCGTTCGCCACCCGCTGGCGGAGCTTGTCCGTTCGGCATTGGAAACCGTGACGGAAGGCTGGGCTTATGACGACGTGTTTCGCTGCGTCAAAACGGATTTGCTGCCGCTGACGAACAATGAGGCGGACATTTTGGAAAACTATGTGCTCGAATTCGGCATTCGCGGCGAAAGCGGCTGGAAAAAGGAGTGGCCGTATTTGCATCGGCGCGGGCTTGCGCCGGAAAGCGCCAAAGCGTTTCTGCAATCGGTCAACGAGATCCGTCAAAAAACGGCGAAACCGTTTTTGGAGTTGTCGGAAGCTTTGAAGGCCGAAAGTGTTCGGGACAAGACGCGTGCTCTGTGCGATTTTCTCGACAAGCTTCATGTGCGGGAGACGCTGGCCCGCTGGACCCGGGAAGCAGAGCGGTCGGGGAATTTGGAGGAAGCGAAGGAGCACCGCATGATCTGGCAGGCGGTCTCGGAGCTTTTCGACCAGATGGCGTCCGTCAGCGGCGAGGAAAAGATTTCGCTGTCCGATTACGCGGAGATTCTTGCGGATGGGCTGGACGCTCTGGAATTGTCGCTGATTCCCCAGAAAATCGACTCGGTGACGATTGCCGATTTCGACCAGAACAGTTTGAACAATGTCCGGGCGCTGTTCATTCTCGGTGCGAACGACGGCGTCATGCCGAGGCGCCCGTCGCCGGGCGGCATCCTTTCGGACGCGGACCGGGCGCTGATTGCCGCGAAAAAGAATGAAGTGCGGCTGGAGCTCGCGAAAACGGCGGAGGAGGAAAGCTGCGGCGAAAATTATCTTTTGTACCACGGCTTTACGGAAGCCCGGGAATATCTGTGGGTATCCTATGCGCTGGCGGACAGCGAAGGAAAAGGCGTCGGGCGGTCGTCCGTCGTCGCGCGCCTGCTGAAGCTTTTGCCGTCCTTGGAGATCGACGGCGTCCCGCTGGAAGGCATGACGCGGGAGCGGGAGGAGAAGCTTCTGTTCTCCACAGGAAATCGTGCCGTGTCGCGCCTCGTTCCCCTGCTCCGGGAATACGTGGCGCTTCCCGGCGAGAGCAAGCGCGGAGCTTGGGGCGAGGTTTACAACTGGGCAGCTGGTCATGCCCGTGAACGCTTGACGGTGATTTTGCAAGGCCTTTTTGCGCGGGAACCAGAATCCAAGCTCCCGCCGCTCTTGGCGAAACGCATTTTTACGCGGGACAATAAATTGTCCGGCAGCGTGACGCGGTTCGAGCGGTATTATAAATGCCCGTTCTGGCATTTCGCGCAGAGCGGGCTGCGGCTCGAGGAACGGGCGGAATATGGTTTTCGCCCGCCGGAGCTGGGAATGTTGCTCCACAGCATGATGCGCAGCTTCGGGGAAAAAATGCGGAAGGAAAAACGTCGGTGGTCGAGCGTTTCGGCTGACGAGCGCAAGGCGTTTGTGCAGGGCGCGATGGCGGACGCGGCTGCCGACACGCGGAACGCTGTCCTCGCCAGTACGGCGCAGTATCAAGATATTGCCGCGCGTATCGCGGACACGGCGGAAAGCTCGCTTTCGCGCCTTTCGGCATGGGACGGCGCCAGCGGATTTGTTCCCCGCTATTTCGAGCTGTCCTTCGGCGAGGGGACATGGGCGGGAGAGTTGATGTCGTGGACGATTCCCGGCAGCGGCGTAAAGCTGGACATTACCGGACAGATTGACCGCATCGATTGCGGGGAGATAGATAATGAGACGGGCGAGCGGCAGCCGTATTTCTTGGTCGTCGATTACAAGACCGGCAACGAGAATTTGTCCCTGCCTGAAGTGTACTACGGGTTGCGGCTCCAGCTATTGACGTATATGGAAGCCGCGAAGAGGTTTTTGTCGAAACGCGCAAAAGGCGAGCCGCGTCCCGCCGGGGTGCTGTACTGCATGCTGAAAAATCCCGTCATGAGCGGCGGCTGCAAAATGAGCCGCGAGAAGGCGGAAGAAGCCTTGCTCAGTGCGCTCCGCATGAAAGGATGGCTGCTCGGCGACGCGAAAATCATCAGAACGATTGACGGAAGCAATCAATATCTCTGCGTCAAATTAAAAGACAATGGGGAAATCAGCGGGTACAGCAAGGCCAACGTCAAGGCGGAGAAGGAATTTGAAGCGCTGGCGGCGCACACGACAGAAAAATTGCGGGAGGCGGGGGAAAAGGCGCTTTCGGGCGACGTCGAGATCGCCCCGTTCCAAATGAACGGCATAAATGCCTGTACCTATTGCCCCTATGGCGACGTTTGCGGATTCGATCTGAAGCTGGGGCAGTTCAAGTATCGGGAGCTGGACAATAAGATAGACTTTATGCAGGAGAAGGAGAGGAAGGAGGGGAACGGAAATGGGAAAGCAGGATAACGCGCCGTCTTCGGGCCAGCTTCGCGCCATCCAGGAGAGCGGCCAAAACCTGATCGTTTCTGCGGCGGCGGGGTCGGGAAAGACTTACACACTGGTGGAAAGGATTGTTCAAAACATCATTGCCGGCAAATACCGAATCGACGAGCTGTTGGTTGTCACATTCACAAACGCGGCGGCGGCGGAAATGCGCGAGCGCATCGAGAAGAAGCTGACGGACGAGCTGGGGAATCATCCGGAGCTTGCCCATCAGCTCGTGCTGCTTTCCAATGCATCCATTTCCACATTGCACTCCTTTTGCCAGCGGCTGATCCGTGAAAACTTCACGGCAATCGACGTCGATCCGAAATACCGCCTGCTCAATGAGCAGGAGCGGGAATTGATTCGGCAACGGGTGGTCCGGGAGGTGTTCGAGCGGAAATACGAAGAACAGGACGCGGAGTTTTTGCGTTTTGTCAGGAGCTACGGCTCGGATCGCGATGATACGGCTCTTTACGGGATGGTATTGGATTTGCACACATTCGCGGAAAGCCAGCCGAACCCGCAAGCTTGGCTAAACGACGCCGCCAAGATTGTTCCCCGATGGGGACAGGAAAGTATCAGGCAGGCTGCGTGGTATCCGTATCTGAAGGACAAAATCGTTCGGACACTGAAGGCATGCGGGGAGGCCGCAAGGTATTTCTGCGAACAGGCCGAAACAGACGGCATCACGAAATATGCAGATACCTTTGTGAAAGACGGCGAATTGATCGAGAATCTTTCCAACGCGGCGGAGACGGACAACTGGGAAGCCATGCAGGAGGCGTTCTCGAAGATACCTCCCCGATTCCCGCCTCTCACAAAACCGAAAGGCATGGAGCTGGACAATGAGACGACGGCGTTTTATTCTGACGGGCGCAATGATCAAATCAAGGAGCCGCTGAAAGAGCTGAAGGGCACGTATTTTTCCGAATCGGAAGAATCCCTGCTGGAGGATTTGCGTGTTTCCGGCACGGATGCAGTGGAGCTTTGCCGCCTCACATTGGAGTTTATCGAGGCCTTCGACGCGGCAAAGCGGAAAAAAACGGCGCTGGACTTCGGCGATCTGGAGCATTT
>CAMVJN010000127.1 GCA_947167825.1 uncultured Selenomonadales bacterium
TATCCTGAAGGCGTTTAAGCTCAGGGATTATAAGCTCACCGTACTTCCCGCCACGACGACGGCGGAAGAAGTGCTCGCCCTTTCGCCCGACGCCGTGTTCCTTTCGAACGGCCCTGGCGATCCGAAAGACGTGCCGGAAGCCATTGAAACGGTGAAGAATTTGATCGGGAAAAAACCGATGTTTGGCATCTGCCTCGGCCATCAGATTTTCGCGCTTGCGATGGGGGCTGATACTTACAAGCTGAAGTTCGGGCATCGTGGCTCGAATCAGCCGGTGAAGGCGCTCTCGACGGGGCGTGTCCATATCACTTCGCAAAACCATGGCTATGCGGTGGACGAGAATTCCCTCTCGGGGCTTCCGCTTGTCGTCACGCACCGCTCTGTAAATGATGGGACGGTAGAAGGGCTCCGTCATACGGGACTTCCCATCTTTACCGTACAGTATCACCCAGAGGCGTCGCCGGGACCGGAGGAAAACACCTGCCTGTTCGACGATTTTGACGCGATGATCCGGGCGAGCAAGGAGGGAGCGTGAGTCATGCCTAAGAAAGAATATCTCAGGAAAGTAATGGTCATAGGATCCGGCCCTATCATCATTGGGCAAGCGGCGGAGTTTGATTACGCGGGAACGCAGGCGTGCCGTGCGCTGAAGGAAGAAGGCCTTGAAGTCGTCCTCGTCAATAGCAATCCTGCGACGATTATGACGGACGCGCACATTGCCGACCGTGTTTATATCGAGCCTTTGACGGCGGATTTTTTGGCGGAGATTATTGCAAAGGAAAAGCCGGACGGTCTTCTCGCCACGCTTGGAGGACAGGCGGGGCTTAACCTTGCCGTGAAGCTCGCGGAGAATGGGACGCTCGAAAAGCATGGAGTGGAGCTGCTCGGCACGTCGTTGGAAGCAATCAAGAAAGCGGAGGATCGTGAGCTTTTCAAAGAGACAATGCAGAAGCTCGGCGAGCCGATTCCCGAGAGCACGATCGTCGAGGATGTGGCGTCGGCCATTGCCTTCGCCGAGAGCATCGGCTATCCTCTGATTGTTCGACCTGCTTATACGTTGGGCGGTACCGGCGGCGGCATCGCGGAAAACGAAGAGGAACTTGTCGAGATTGTCATTAAAGGTCTCAAATACAGCATGATTGGGCAGGTGCTAATTGAGCGCAGCGTAGCGGGATGGAAGGAAATCGAATACGAGGTTATGCGCGACGGCGCTGGAAACTGCATCACTGTCTGCAATATGGAGAATGTCGACCCGGTGGGCGTACATACGGGCGACAGTATTGTCGTTGCCCCGACCCAGACGCTGACTGACCACGAGTGCCAGATGCTCCGCAGCGCAAGTCTGCGCATTATCTGCGAGCTTGGCATCGAGGGCGGCTGCAACGCGCAGTACGCGCTTGACCCGAACAGCGACAGCTACTACGTTATCGAGGTCAATCCCCGCGTCAGCCGTTCTTCGGCGCTGGCGTCGAAGGCTACGGGCTATCCGATTGCCAAGGTGTCGGCGAAGATTGCCGTCGGTTACACCCTCGACGAGATTACGAATGCGGTGACGCAGAAGACAAAGGCCTGCTTCGAGCCGTCCATTGACTATTGCGTCGTGAAGTTTCCGCGCTGGCCTTTCGACAAGTTCATTTACGCAGATCATACAATCGGTACGCAGATGAAGGCCACCGGCGAGGTCATGTCTATCGACAGGAAATTTGAGGCGGCTCTCCTTAAAGCGGCGCGTTCGCTTGAGATCGGCGTGAACCGTCTGCACATCCCGGCCCTTGATACATGGGACGACGAGCGCGTAAAGAAAGAAATCAAAAAAATCAACGACCAGCGCCTGTTTGTGATTGCGGAGGCGTTCCGGCGCGGCGTTGCCACGGTTGACGAGGTTTATGACATTACGAAGATCGATCGCTGGTTCCTTCGCAAGATACAGAATATCGCCGTCATGGAACGGGCGCTTTCGGAGGAAGAACTGACGCCGAGCTTGATGCGAGCCGCGAAAAACATTGGGCTTTCAGACGCGTCGATTGCCGAGATTACGAAACGGGGCGCAGGGGAGATCAGGACGCTCCGAAAGTCGATGGGGATCCTGCCAAAATACAAGATGGTCGATACTTGCGCGGCGGAATTTGAGGCGGCGACGCCTTATTACTACTCGACGTTCTGCGCCGAGGAAAACGAGGCGGCTCCTTCCGATGCGCGGAAGGTCATCGTCCTCGGCTCCGGGCCGATCCGCATTGGGCAGGGCGTGGAGTTCGACTACTGTTCGGTCCATTCCGTCTGGGCGCTTCGAGAAATGGGTATCGAGGCTATCATCATCAACAATAATCCCGAAACGGTCAGTACGGACTTTGACATTTCCGACCGGCTCTATTTCGAGCCGCTGACGCCGGAGGACGTGCTGAACATCATCGAACAGGAGAAGCCGGAGGGCGTCATCGTCCAATTTGGCGGCCAGACGGCTATCAATCTCGCCGCGTCGCTCCAAAAGGCGGGTGTCAAGATTTTTGGCACGTCCGTCGACGGGATTGACCGCGCCGAGGATCGCGAGCGCTTTGACGAAGTGCTGAGCCAGACGCAGATTCCGCGTCCTAAAGGAACAAGCGTGACGACGGTGGAGGACGCTTTCGCCGGTGCTGCGGAGATTGGCTATCCCGTCATGGTACGTCCATCTTATGTTCTCGGCGGTCGCGCGATGGAAATCGTTTACAACGAAGAAGAGCTTCGTGATTATATGAGCCGGGCGGTCAAGGTCACGCCCGACCACCCGGTACTCGTCGATCGTTATATGGAAGGCACTGAGGTTGAAGTGGACGCGATTTCCGATGGGACAGACGTCGTGATTCCCGGCATCATGGAGCATATCGAGCGGGCCGGTGTCCATTCCGGCGACAGCATCGCCATTTATCCCCCGCGTACGCTTTCTTCGAAGGTCATTTACACGATTATCGACTATACGAAGCGTTTGGCGCTGAACCTGAACGTCAAAGGCCTTCTCAATATTCAATATGTCGTCGTTGATAACGAGGTTTATGTCATCGAGGTCAATCCGCGTTCGAGCCGCACGGTGCCGTTCCTGAGCAAGATTACGGACGTGCGCATGGTGAACGTGGCGACGCGGGTGGCGATGGGGGCGACTCTTAAAGAGCTTGGTTTCCACTCTGGTCTTGTGACGCCGCGTCCCTATGTGGCCATCAAGGCTCCGGTATTCTCTTTTGCGAAAATGCAGGATGTCGACATTTCCCTCGGCCCTGAGATGAAATCGACGGGCGAGGTCATGGGTATCGATTACCATTACGCGCGAGCACTCTATAAAGCGATCGTTGGCGCCGGCATGAACATCCCGACGGAGGGCTGTATCCTGTTTACGGTCGCGGATAAAGATAAGGAAGAAATGAAGCAGCTCGCGAAAGCGTTCTCGGAGCTTGGTTTCCATCTCGTTGCGACGGAAGGAACGGCAAAAGCTATTCATTCCCTCGGCATTGACGCGGACGTAGTGGGGAAAGTGCACGAGCGCAGCTCGGACATCATTCAGCGGATCAAGACAGGACAGATTCACATGGTCATCAATACGCTGACGCAGGGCAAGCACTCAGCGAAGGACGGTTTCCGCATTCGTCGTGCGACGGTGGAGCACGGCATCGCGTGCCTGACCTCCCTGGACACGGCATGGGAAGTGCTGGGCGTGCTTAGCTTCATGCGGGAGCGGCGGCTCGTCTATTCTCTTGCGTTGCAGGATTATGTGGGCGGCGGTGATGATCTTGCCTAAGCTGGCGCTCGATACGGAGATTTTGCAGAACACGAAGGTCGGAGACGACGTTTATGCGCTGACGGTTCACGGCGGCGCGCTTGTCAATCAGGCGCAGCCTGGCCAGTTTATCCACCTTCAAAGCCCTTCGGGAGAAGTGTTTCTACGGCGTCCTTTCGGTATTGCCGATATGGACGAAAGCGACGGTCGACTTACAATGTATTATCGGGTGACCGGCAAGGGGACGCGCGCTATGACCAGATTGTTGCGCGGCGCTAAGGTGAATTGCCTTGGCCCGCTAGGCCACGGCTTTTCCCTTTCGTCGAAACGTCCGCTTCTCGTAGGCGGTGGCATGGGGTTGGCGCCTTTGCTCTTTTTGGCGAAGCGCTTTCAAGGGAAAGCGGACATACTGATGGGAGGGCGCAATCAGGCGGAGTTGTTTTGGAAAGATATCTTTTCGCCGCATGCCCATGAGATATTCATTACGACGGACGACGGCTCCCTCGGCAGGAAAGGCTTTACGACAGAACTGCTGCCGGAACTGCTTGGCAGAGGATACGACTGCATTTACACCTGCGGCCCCGAAATCATGATGCGCGGAATCGCTGAAGTCGCGGTGAAGAATAACATTCCTTGTCAGGTCTCGCTGGAAAAACGAATGGCCTGTGGGCTTGGGGCGTGTCTGTCATGCGTCTGTGATACAGCGCACAAGGAGCGCAAGAAAATTTGCAAGGACGGGCCGGTATTTTGGGCGCAGGACGTCTTTTTCGCGCATTGATCACTGAGAAAGAAGGGGATACTTTGCAAAGCAGCGATTCTCGGCTTGCTGTTGATTTTCTTGGGATACATATGAATACGCCTGTAATGACCGCGTCGGGGACGTTCGGATTCGGCGAGGAATTTGCCGATTTCACCGATTTGGAAGAATTGGGAGCGGTCGTCGTCAAAGGAACGACGCTTCAGCCGCGTCGCGGAAACGATGGCGTGCGTATTGCGGAGACGCCCGACGGAATGTTGAACTGTATCGGTCTTGAAAATCCCGGCGTCGACTATTTCCTGCAGACGATCCTGCCCCGAATCTCCA
>CAMVJN010000128.1 GCA_947167825.1 uncultured Selenomonadales bacterium
ACCGATTTTGACGGCGACGCGTTCCCGATGCTCGGCGTGATTCCCGGCGAGGTCGCGATGAACAAGAAGCTCCAGACCGTCGGCTATGTCAGTGCGGAAATGATGCGGGATACGGTGTTGGGGGCGAAAGGAATAGTGCTTCACGGTCATGAATTCCATTTCTCGTCGGAATGCGAGCCTGAGGCGGGGGCAGATTATCCGAGAGCGTTTACGTTCCGCAAGACACGGAATCCCGTGCCATACGCGGCGGGCTATGCGAAGGGGAATATCCTCGGTTCGTATCTTCATTTGCACTTTGCGGGAGCGGAGGACGCGGCGGCGTCTTTCGTGACTGCGTGTCAAAAATATGCCGGAAGAGGGGCGTGAAGATGGGGAAAATCGTTCTCGTAACCGGAGGCGCGCGAAGCGGCAAGAGCCGCTTTGCCGAGCAGTATGTGGCGCGCGCCGGGAAGCATATCGGCTATATCGCGACGGCGGAGGTCTACGACGATGAAATGGCTTTCCGTGTGAAGCTCCATCGCCAGCGCCGTCCGGCTGAATGGAAAACCTATGAGGCGCCCCACGATGCGCATATTGCGCTGAAAGAAGCGGGGGCGGAATGCGACGCGGTGCTTTTCGACTGCCTGACGCTTTACATGAGTAATCTGCTTTGCTCTCTTGATTCGATTGCAGATTCCCATCAAAACTATTCGCTGGCGAAGGAAAAGCTCGACGCGCTGATCGCGCAGGCGAGGGAAAATCCGGGCGCCACGGTTTTCGTGACGAACGAGGTGGGCAGCGGCATCGTGCCGGGCGACCATCTTTCCCGCGAATACCGGGATGTGGCCGGCATAGCGAACCAATGGATGGCCCGCGCGGCGGATGAGGTGTATCTGGTCGTCTGCGGTCTCGCCGTCAATGTCAAGAAACTGGCGGAAGCGATAGAATAAGGGGATATATAGTGGCAATAAAAAACTCCGTTGCCTGTGATGATGGCAGCGGAGTTTATATTTTTGTTCAGTTGTCTTTTCTTGGATTTGCCGAAGTCGGCTTTTTCCCTTGGATGACCATCAGCTTCGCGATGCGCGCGCGGTCAAGGCGCAGGATTTCAAAGGTGAAATCGTTCCATGTGCATTTTTCTCCGACCTTCGGGATATAGCCGAAATAGGAAGTCAGGAAGCCGCCCATCGTTTGGTAGTGGTCCTTGATTTCGTTCGGCAACTCGTCGATGTCGAATTTTTCCTTGAAATCGTCGATTCCGCAGAGTCCGTCGATATACCAGGAATTCTCGGAGCGCGGCGTAATCTGCGGGTTTTCCGGTTCGTCCTGCCGCTCGATGTCGCCGATGATTTCTTCGGCAATGTCGCCGAGGGTGATGAAACCGATGACACCGCCGTATTCGTCAAGGACGGCAGCCTCGTGGACTTTGCTCTCACGGAATTTTTCGAGCACGCGAAATGTTTCCATCGCACGGGGGACGAACAGCGGCTTTTTTATAAAAGAAGAAAGCTGGATGTTTTTATTGTCGATGGCGGCGTTCAAGAGGTCTTTGGCGTAGATGACGCCGAGGAAGTTGTCAAGGTTTCCGTCGCCGACGGGGAACACGGTATCCGCGCTTTTTTGGATGCGCCGCAGATTGTATTCCGCCGGATCGTTGATGTCGAGCCAGTTCATGGTGAGGCGCGGCGTCATCAGCGAGTATGCGGTTTGGTCGCTCATATGGAAGATGCGGTCCACCATGTCCTGCTCGGTTTTTTCGAAGGTGCCGTCCTCGGTGCCCTGCTCAATCAGATCCTTGACCTCGTCTTCGGTGACGGCGTCGTCGATATGGGGGTTCAGTCCGAAGAGCAGCAAGACCGCGTTGGCGGAGGAGGTAAGGAAGCCGACAAAGGGCCGCGCGACGATTTCCATGAACGACAGCATGTGCGCATGGCGCAGAAGGACAGATTCCGGATCCTGCACCGAAATGCTTTTCGGGATAAAATCGCCGAAAAGCAGGCTGACATAGGTGAAGAAAAAGATGCTTGCGGCCAGGGAGAGCAGATCAGGATGCGGCAAGGCGGAGAACGTTCCGGCAAGGGCGGGCGCCACCCGGAATCCGGCGACGACGCCCAAAAGAACGCCGGTGAAAGCAATCCCGATTTGCGAGGCGGCAATCAAGGTCTCCGGTTCGTCCAAAAAACGAAGAAGCTCTTTCGCGCGCCGGTCGCCGCTCTCCGCGAAATGCTCCATCCGGCTTTTTCGGCTCTCGATGAGCGCCGTCTTGATCTGCGTGAAAAAAGCGCTGAAAAAAACGCAACCGATGAGAAGCAGGCATAAAAGGCCTATTTCGCTGCTGTCCACTTTATATGATTCCCTCCAATAAATTTTTGTTCAAGTTTTTCCGATTATAACATTATTTCTTTGCGAGAGCAAAAAATTCCGCACGCTTGTGACAGACTAAGGATTTTCATGTATAATGACTAGACTGAGTTTTGCATGACAGGAGAATTGCAATGGATTTTTCAAGCTGGACGACGTTTCTGATTGTCTGTCCATTGGTGGGGCTTGCGGGCTTCGTGGACGCCATCGGCGGCGGCGGCGGACTGATTTCGCTGCCCGCGTATGTTATCGCAGGGATTCCGATGCATCAGGCGATTGCGACAAATAAGCTGTCCTCAGCTTGCGGGACGACGCTGGCGGTGCTCCGCTTCTGGCGAAACGGCTTAATCAATATGAAGCTGGCGGGGCCGTCGGTGGCGGCGGCGATCGTCGGCTCTGCCCTCGGCGCGCGGATTTCGCTTTTGCTCGACGCGGCGGTGATGGAACGCGGGCTTTATGTAGTGCTTCCGGTGACCGCATTCATCGTGATGAACAAGTCGCTGTTCGGCGCCCATGAGGGAGAACGCCTCGTGCTGAACCGTCGTACTTATATGACGGCATGTGTTGCGGCTTTTGTCATCGGCATGTATGACGGCGCGTACGGGCCGGGGACAGGCACGTTCCTGATTATCGCGCTTACGGTGTTTGCGAAGATGGGCGTCGCCCCGGCAAACGCGCAATCGAAGGTCATAAATTTGGCGACAAACGTCGCGTCCTTGGCGGTATTCCTGCTCAGCGGAAATGTGCTGGTGACGCTCGGCCTCGCGGCGGCGGTTTGCAATATGATCGGAGGCTATCTCGGCGCGGGCCTTGTGATGCAAAAGGGCACGAATATTGTGAAGCCGATTATTCTCGCTGTCTTGGGGCTTTTGGCTTTGAAACTTGCGGGCGTGTGTTAAAATTTATTGAAAAATTTTTCGCAGTGTGGTATCATATCCGCGTTATATCGAAATTTGCGATGAGCGAGACAGTAAACGCGCGAGGAAAAGCAAAGAGAGCCGCGGTTGGTGAAAAGCGGTCTGAGTAGGCGCGCGCGGAAGATCACTCGCGAGCAGCGGGCTGAATTTTTAGTAAGCTTTGCCGGAGTCCCCCGTTAAAAGGATAGCATATCGTTTCAGATAGCTGTATGCGAAATAGGTGGTTGATAAGTGAAGTGTGCCTTCATCCTGTTTTGGGTGGAGGCTTTTTTATTTTTTAGGAGGGAACAATTTTGCTGTATCAAAAAGTGGACACGAACTTGAATTTTGTCGAGCGCGAGAAGGAGGTGCTCGATTTCTGGAAGGAGAAAGACATCGCGCAGAAGGCGGTGGACCAGCGCGAGGGCTGCGACACGTTCACGTTTTACGACGGGCCGCCGACGGCGAACGGCAAGCCGCATATCGGCCATGTATTGACCCGCGTCATCAAGGATATGCTGCCGCGCTACCAGTCCATGAAGGGAAAGCACGTCCTGCGGAAGGCGGGCTGGGACACCCACGGGCTGCCGGTGGAGCTGGAAGTGGAAAAGGCGCTGGGCATCAACGGCAAGGAGCAGATCGAAAAATACGGCATTGAGCCGTTCATCAAAAAGTGCCGCGAGTCCGTCTGGCAGTACAAGGGCATGTGGGAAGAATTTTCCGACGTCGTGGGCTACTGGGCGGACATGGAGCACCCCTATATCACTTACGAAAACGATTACATTGAGTCCGAATGGTGGGCGCTGAAAGAGATTTGGGAGAAGGGGCTGCTCTACAAAGGGCATAAGGTCGTCCCGTATTGCCCGCGCTGCGGCACGCCGCTTTCGTCCCATGAGGTGGCGCAGGGCTACAAGGACGTGAAGGAGCGTTCCGCCATCGTCAAGTTCAAGGCGGCGGGGGAGGACGCGTATTTCCTCGCTTGGACGACGACGCCCTGGACGCTGCCGTCCAACCTCGCGCTCTGCGTGAATCCCGAAGTTGACTATGTGAAAATCCGTGTCGGCGAGACGGTTTATTATATGGCGGAGGCGTTGGTCGAGAGCGTTTTCGCGGAGAGCGAGGAGACGCGCGAAGTCTTGGCGCGCATGAAGGGCAAGGAACTCGAATATCGCGAGTACGAGCCGCTTTATCCGTTCGCCGTCGGCAAAATCAACAAGAAAGCGTTTTTCGTGACCTGCGACGGCTATGTGACCACCGAGGACGGCACGGGCATCGTCCACATGGCTCCGGCCTTCGGCGAGGACGACGGGCGGGTCTGCGCGAAGTACGATATGCCCTTTGTGCAGTTCGTGGACGCCCACGGCAATATGACTGAGGACACGGACTGGCCCGGCGTCTTCGTCAAGGACGCTGATCCGCTGATTTTGAAGGATTTGAAAATCTCCGGCAAGCTCCTGAAAGCGCCAGTGTTCGAGCATAGCTATCCGCACTGCTGGCGCTGTGATACGCCGCTCCTGTATTATGCGCGGGAGTCGTGGTTCATCCGCATGACGGCGGTGC
>CAMVJN010000129.1 GCA_947167825.1 uncultured Selenomonadales bacterium
AATGCATGGTCTCGTTCAGCGGGATATGGAATTCCCTGTCCATGCGGTCCATCAGACGCGCCGCGCCTTCCCTGGACAGCCAGCCGCCGGTCCGATCGATCAGCGGAATGATCGCGATGCGCTTCGTTTGCCGCTGCGGCTGCTCTGCGCGTATTTCAACCGCCGGCGTCGCCGCAGGCGTTTCGGACGGCGAAGCGAAAACCGTTCCGCCGCACGCCAGAACGCAGGCGCAAATCGCGGCCGCGCATACGCTCCGTTTCATTTTATTCTTTCCCATTTATCCTCGCCTTGCCCGTCGCGCAGGGGGCGAGGTCCATCAAATCCGCCAGTTCCACGTCGCCCTTCAGGTTCGCCATGATGACGTCGCGGATTTTGAACTCCGCCATGACTTGGCAGCACGCGCCGCAGGGGACGCAAGGTTCTTCCGTGTCCGCGACCACCGCGATGGCGTCGAATTCCCGCTTGCTGTCAGCGATGGCCTTGAAAATCGCCACGCGCTCCGCGCAGCAGGAAAGGCCATAGGCCGCGTTTTCCACCGAGCAGCCGCCGTACAACGTGCCGTCGCTGGTCAGCACGCAGGCGCCGACAGGGCGTTTGGAATACGGCGCGTGGGCTTTTTGCATCGCTTCCCGTGCCGTTCGAACCATAGTATCGATAATGTCTTCATTGATCATCGTGTTCTGCTCCTCTCCTGATTGATGGATATGTCATTTTTTCATAACAGCAGTTTTACAACGAATCCGCCCGAAGGACGCCGTCTATGCCGCGCACGGTCTCCATGACCGAGGCGCGGTCGATTTTCCCTTTCGAGCTAACCTCCAGCTCGATTTCCAGCGAAGGCGCCTGCTCCTTGCGGGATGCGCCTTCACGCATGCGGATGCGGATACCGTGCATCGAATAGTCCTGCGCCTCCAGCGCGTCCGTGACGGCACGAATCACGCCGGGACGGTTCTCAGCGACAATCGAGACGGCGAAATTGTCCTCGCGCACCATCCATGAATCATAGCGGCCAAACACACGGAGCACCAGAAAAACGAACCCCGTCGTCATCAGCGCTCCCGCGAAATAATCCGTCCCCACCGCCAGCCCGACGCCCGCGACAACCCAAAGGCACGCCGCCGTCGTCAGTCCCGTGACGGACAAGCCTTCCTTCATGATCGCGCCCGCGCCGAGAAAACCGATGCCGCTGACAACCTGCGCGGCGACGCGCGCGGCGTCGGCCCCCGTATCCCCGTAAATATCCACGGAAATCATCATCACGAGGCATGACCCGAGACAGACAAGAATATTCGTCCGAAGTCCCGCCGATTTGTGCCGCGCCTCGCGCTCGTAACCGATCAGGCCGCCCAGCACGCAAGAGAGAAACAGCTTGCCAAAAATGAATGCCAACTCCGTCGTATCCAAGCAAGCGCCCCCTTCGCGCACTCCATTCCGCGTGTCTCTCTAATGATACGTTTTTTTTTTGTGAAATGCAATGTTTTGAACGGATTTTTTGCCGATTTATCCACAATCTTTTCACAGCTGTCCGAAAATAGGGCGTCCATTTTTTTCGATTTCTGTGGATAATGTGGATAAATCGGTGCATAACCCCCATATTTTCCGTTCAAAATTTGTCAACCGCTAGATTTTGTTTTTGATCGTCCCCGAAATTGTGGATATTTTTTCATCGCCAGTACATTAGGGCTTGGGCGCGTCGTTTTTCCACTCCGAATAGGGATGGGACGCCAGATTCGAGTTGTAATACCGCACGTCGCCGGACACCTCAGCGCCAATCCAAGCGGGTTTCCCGAAGGACTCGTTCTCGTCGGAAAGCTCGATCTCGGCGACAATCAGCCCTTCGTTGGCGCCGAAAAAGACGTCCACCTCCCAGGTGTGCTTTCCCGCCGGTATCAGGTAACGCGTCTTCTCGATGATCGGCTTTTCACAGCGCATCAAAAGTTCTCCGGCGTCCGCCATCGGGATCTCGTACTCGTACTCGCTGCGCGTGACGCCTTCGGTGCGCCCCTTCAGCGTCAGGAACGCGCGGCTGTCCTCCTGCCGCACGCGCACCAGCATCGGCCCCGTGCCAGGCAGATATCCCTGCTTCACATGGATGCTCCTGCCCTCCGGCTTCCATTTCTCATTGACCAAAAATTTCCGCTCGATCTCAACGGCCATATTCTCAACTTCCTTTCCTGTTATAATTATACGGCACAATAAAAGCCGCCACAAGAACAGGCGGAAAAATAATGAAAAACCTAGGCAAATTCTCATTTTTCTTGACAGAACCATCCCTCTTTGCTACATTGGATAAAAGCATTTTCTTGGGGGAAGCGCTGATATTCAGTGTTTCCTTCTGAGGGGGAAAGAAAATGGAAGGTTTTATTGCGGCTTTTACGCTGGTCTTTTGCGCGGAAATGGGGGACAAAACGCAGCTGATCGTCATGGCCTTCACGGCGCGGTATTCATGGAAGCCGGTCATGGCGGCAGTGCTGGCCGCCACATTGGCGAACCACGGCCTTGCCGTTTTGCTCGGCGTGCTTTTGGGCGGACTGCTGCCCGAAACGGAAATGCGGATTGCCGGCTCGATCGCTTTCATCGTGTTCGGGCTTTTGACGCTACGGGACGGCGGGGACGACGATGAGGAAGAAGTGCGCCAGAGCCGCAGTCCGTTCTGGACCGTCGCGCTTACATTTTTCCTCGGGGAAATGGGCGACAAAACGCAGCTCGCGGTGCTGACGATTGCGGCGGAGCGCGGCACATGGCTCCCCGTTCTCGCCGGTTCGACGTCGGCGATGCTGATCGCCGACGGCCTCGGCGTCTTGCTCGGCGCGAAGCTGCGCCGCCATGTCCCGCCGGAAACGATGAAAAAAGTCTCGGCGGGCGTGTTCATTCTCTGCGGCCTCGCGGGACTCGTTTCGATTTTTGCATGATTTTATCTTTTCCTTGCGTCCGTTTTCTGTTGCCATTATAATAGGAATACATTGATAATGAGGGGGAAATCCTTTGGCGGACGTTTTTTTGAATTTTATCGACCAGTGGGGCTATTTCGCGGTGGCCCTTTTGATGGGGCTTGAAAATGCCTGCGTGCCGATTCCCAGCGAATTGATTCTGGGGTTCGCGGGCTACCTGATTTTCGCGGGGCGCATGACATTCTCCGGCGCGATGTGGGCCGGCATGATCGGCGGCGTCCTCGGCTCGATTTTCGCTTACGAGGTCGGACGGCGCGGCGGGCGCCCCTTCGTGGACCGCTACGGAAAATACTTTTTCGTCAAATCCTCTCATGTGGATTTGGCTCAAAAATGGTTTGACAAATACGGACTGAAAGCCGTCTTTTTCAGCCGGATGCTGCCGGTGGTGCGGACCTTCATCTCACTGCCCGCCGGATTCGCGCGCATGGACCGCGTGAAATTCCTGATCCTGACCATCCTCGGCTCGCTGCCCTGGACCGCGCTGATCCTCTGGATCGGGGAGCTGCTCGGCGAGGGCTGGGCCATCATGATGAAAGTCGGCCACGAAATCAGCCTTGTTTTCGTCATCCTATGCATTATTGCCGCCGCAGTCTTCTGGTTCCGGTATCAAAAGAAACGCAAGAAATAGCAAAAAATGCCGCGTCCTAACGATGCGGCATTTTTCGTTTTCCAACCTTCGCTCTATGTTTTTTCCTTTTCCATAGGAGTATAATATATTTTTATAGAAAACGGATGGGAGGGAAATGTCCTGCTGTACCCGCTGAAATTGATTCCGCCGCTGAAGGATTACCTTTGGGGCGGAACGAAGCTGAAGGAAAAATATCATAAGGAAACGAACCTTCCGACCGTCGCTGAAAGCTGGGAGCTCGCCTGCCGGAAAGACGGACGCAGCATCATCGCCAACGGTCCTTCGGCGGGCATGGAACTTTCCCGCTACATCGCGATGGAAGGCGACCGCGTCACGGGTGCGCGAGCGGCGCGGGTCACCTACTTCCCGCTCCTGGTCAAGCTGATCGACACGGCGCAGGACCTATCGATACAAGTCCATCCCGACAACAAGAACGCAATCTGGGAAAACGACGAATCCGGCAAGACCGAGCTTTGGTACGTCGTGGACGCCGAGCCGGGGGCGACGCTGATTCACGGCGTCAAGCGCCCGGTCACGAAAGTGGAGCTTCGTCAGCGCATCGAGGACGGCTCGATTCTCGAAATCTGCAACCAGATTCCCGCGCGCCCCGGCGACGTCCACTTGATCGAGGCCGGTACGCTGCACTCTGTCGGCGCCGGCGTCACCCTCGCGGAAATCCAGCAGAACGCGAACACGACTTACCGCATTTTCGATTACGGGCGGTTGGGCCGGGACGGAAAGCCCCGCGAACTGCAAATCGACCGCGCCTTGGACGTCCTGAACTTGGCGCCGACGCCGCCGTACATCTTGCCGCCGCCGCAGGACTTCTTCGCGGAATACACAGTGCGCCAGCTCGCCGCCTGCGATTTCTTCACCGTCTATCATGTGGCTTTGGACGGCCGTATCCACCTCTTCACGGGCCGCGCCACTTTCCACTCCGTCCTGTTGCTCGAAGGGATACTGGAACTCGAATACGCCGGCGGAAAGGATATCCTCGAAAAAGGGGATTCCCTGTTCGTCCCCGCGGGCCTCGGCCCGTACTGGCTGCGCGGCCACGGACGGCTCCTGCTTACAATGGTATAACACAAATAAAAAACACGGCTCGCAACATAACGCGAGCCGTGTTTTTTGATTTCATGGTGCCTCAGAGTGGAATCGAACCGCTGACACAGGGATTTTCAGTCCCTTGCTCTACCAACTGAGCTACCGAGGCAA
>CAMVJN010000130.1 GCA_947167825.1 uncultured Selenomonadales bacterium
GAAAGCAGATCAAACCGAACGAGCCGAGCGTCTGGACAATGCTCTGGGGCATGGATCCCGCTCGGGAGAAAAAACACCGGGACGCGATCCGGAAATATATGGGCAGGACCGCCGAAGAAGTCATGACCGCGCCAGCGCTGACTGTCGATGTTTCGGACAGCTTGGAAAAAGTCGGGAACATGATGTTCAACAAGCAGATCAAGCGCGTCTTCGTTACGGAGAACGGGAAGCTCGCGGGCGTCATCAGTCGTTCCGCATTCACGAAGCTGCTGCTGGAGGAAGATGAAATCTAATACGTACAGAAAGTGCGGATACATAATGCCAAACATTATGACGGAAAAAGAAGCGCTCAGGCGGCGGATCGGCGCGGCGGCTGGACGTGAAAAGGCGGATCTCGTGCTGAAGAACTGCCGGATTGTCAACGTCTTTTCCGGGGAAATCGAATCAGGAGAAATCGCCGTCAAAGACGGCGTAATCGTCGGCACGGATATGGGCTGCGAAGGGCTCGAAACCGTTGACGCGAAAGGTCGTTTTGCCGTTCCGGGTTTCATCGACGCGCATATCCATATCGAATCGTCCTGTGTCAGCCCCGAACAGGCAGGGAGGATGCTCGTCCCACACGGCACCGCGACGATTATTGCCGATGCGCATGAGATCGCCAACGTCTGCGGTCTTGACGGTATCCGCTATATGCTGGAAGCGGCGAAAGGAACAAAACTCAATATTTTTTTCGCGATGCCTTCCTGCGTACCCGCTACGTCCTTTGAGGACGCGGGAGCGAAGCTCGAAGCGGCGGATATGGAGGAACTGTTGGCGGACAAGCGCATAATCGGGCTGGGGGAGTTTATGAACATGCCCGGCGTCATCCGCGCCGAGGATGCGGTATTGGACAAACTGGCGCTGGCTCGCCGTATGGGAAAGCTTGTGGACGGCCACGCGCCCGGATTGTCTGGTACAGAACTCAACGCCTATGCCTGTGTGGGTATCCTCGGCGATCACGAGTGCCGGATGCCGGAGGAAATCAAAGAGCGCATATCGAAGGGAATGTATGTGCTTTTGCGGGAAGGCTCGGCCTGCCACGACCTTCGTCGTCTGCTCGCGGGCGTCACCGAAGCCAACAGCCGCCGTGTATTGTTCTGTTCGGACGATCGGCAGCCGAAAACCATTTTTGCCGAAGGACACATTGACAACCATCTGCGCATCTGCGCGAAGGAAGGGATTGAACCGGTGACGGCAATCCGCATGGCGACGCTGAACGCGGCGGAGGCCTTCCGGCTGTATGACCGTGGCGCCATCGCGCCGGGACGGCGGGCGGACATTGTGCTTTTGGATGATTTGAAGGATTTTCACGCGCATCAGGTATTTATCGGCGGCGAGCTGGTCGCCGAGGAAGGGAAGTATTTGCCGGGGATGACCTTCGCCGATATTTCCGCTGTGCGCGGAAGCGTCAATGTCAGGGATTTTTCGGCGGAACGCCTGAAGGTCAAGCTCACGGGAAATCGTGTACGCGTAATCGGCGTGCAGAAGGACGGCGTCGTGACTTCCAAGGAGATCGCCATGGTCAAGACGGACGGCGAAGGCGATTTCGTATTCGAACCCGCGCAGGACATTTGCAAGCTGGCGGTGGTCGAGCGCCATCACGGCACGGGGCAGGTCGGAGTAGGACTCTTGGGCGGCTACGGCATCAAGGCGGGCGCCGTCGCCGTTTCGGTGTCCCATGATTCCCACAATATTATCGTTGCGGGCGTCAGCAACGAGGAAATGGCCTTTGCCGTGGAAACGCTGATCGATATGGAAGGCGGCATGGCAGTCGTCAGGGAAGGCAAAGTCCTGGCCTCGATGCCATTGCCAATCGCGGGGCTCATGACTACCGAAAGCGGCGAATGGGTCGCGGAGTGGCTGGATCTGATTCACGAAAAGGCGCGGGAGCTTGGCGTCAGTCCGGATGTGGAGCCGATCATGACGCTGACCTTCATGGCGCTGCCCGTGATCCCCGCACTGAAGCTCACCGACCGCGGGCTTTTCGATTTTGAGAAATTTGATTTCGTGCCGCTGGAAGCATAAAAAGCAAAGAAAGCGATGTGCTGTCGATGAAACCGGAATGCTGCACAAAGAGGGGCTGTTTGTCGATTGACAAACGTCGGCGGATTTGCTAAACTCGAAAAGAAGGCGGCGCGAAACGCTGCCTGCGCAATGAAGGGAAAGAGTAGTTTTCAGGAGCAGCGAGGCGGCGATGGTGAAAGGCCGCCAACGAGAATGAAGGGCGTCCCGGAGCGCGAAGTTGTTTCAAAAAAGAGAGGGCATTTTCATTTTGCCAATCAGGGTGGAACCGCGGGATATTGAATTGGTGTCTCGTCCCTGTAACATTGTGTTACGGGGGCGGGACTTATTTTTTTCCGAACCCGAAGAAAAAGGAGGAAGCGTATGAAGTTTCAGGAAATCATTCTGGCCTTGCAGAAGTTTTGGTCAGACCGGGGCTGCGTCTTGGCGGAGCCTTACGACGTGGAGAAGGGCGCGGGCACGATGAACCCGTCCACGTTCCTGCGTGTGCTCGGTCCCGAGCCGTGGAACGTCGCTTATGTGGAGCCGTCCCGCCGTCCGGCGGACGGACGCTACGGCGAGAACCCGAACCGTCTCTATCAGCACCATCAGTTCCAGGTCATCATGAAGCCTTCGCCGGACAACATTCAGGAGCTTTATCTCGAAAGCCTTGAAAGCCTCGGCATCGAACCGAAGAAGCACGACATCCGTTTTGTCGAGGACAACTGGGAGTCGCCGACCTTGGGTGCCTGGGGGCTGGGCTGGGAGGTCTGGCTCGACGGCATGGAGATCACGCAGTTCACCTATTTTCAGCAGGTCGGCAGCGTGGACATTGCGCCGACGGCGGTGGAAATCACGTATGGTCTCGAACGTCTCGCGATGTATATCCAGGGCGTCGAGAACGTCTACGACGTCCAATGGACCGACGAGGTGACTTACGGCGACGTGTTCCATCAGAACGAGTACGAGCAGTCGGCTTACGCTTTCGAGCTTTCGGACGAGTCGCTGCTGTTCGAGCTGTTCGAGAAATACGAGAAAGAGGCGGTGCGGGTCATCGGCCTCGGATATGTACACCCGGCCTATGATTATGTGTTGAAATGCTCGCACACGTTCAACCTGCTCGACGCCCGCGGCGCGATCAGCGTTTCGGAGCGTACGGCGTTCATCGGGCGCGTGCGGAAGCTGGCGCGGCTTTGCGCCCAGTGCTATCTGGAGCAGCGCGAGAAGCTCGGCTATCCGATGCTGAAGAAAAAGGAGGCGAAATCGGCATGAGCAAAGATCTTCTTTTGGAAATCGGGACGGAGGAAGTCCCGGCCCATGCGATGCCGGGCATCCTCGACGAGCTGGCGGAGAATGCGAAAAAAGCTCTGAACGATCTTCGCCTTTCCTACAAGGACGTTTCCACGGTGGGTACGCCGCGCCGCACGGCTCTTCTTGTGGCGGGACTGACCGAACGCCAGCCGGATATCGAGAGCGAGCGCCGTGGCCCGTCGATCCAGGCGGCCTTCGACGCGGACGGCAATCCGACGAAAGCGGCGCAGGGCTTCGCCCGTGGGCAAAAAGTCGATCCGTCGGCGCTGGTCAAAAAAGACGGTTACGTTTACGCGGTGGTTCATGAAAATGGCGCGGAGACGGAGACGCTGCTGCCGGAGCTTTTGAAAGGACTGGTCACGGGTCTGGCCTTCCCGAACAGTATGCGATGGGGCAGTCTCGATTTCCGTTTCATCCGCCCGCTGCGCTGGCTCGTCGCGCTGTATGGCGAGGAAGCGGTGTCCTTTGAGGTGGCGTCGGTCAAGTCCGGGCGTATGTCCCGGGGCCATCGTTTCCTCGGCCATGAAACCTTCGCGATTGCGAACGCGACGGAGTATATGACGGCCTGCGAGCGGGAATTTATTATCGTCGATCAGGACCGCCGCCGGGACATGATCCGCAAGCAGATCGAGGAAACGGCGAAAGCGCAGGGCGGCGTCGCGCAGATTACCGAAGACCTGTTGGAGGAAGTCACCTATCTCGTCGAATATCCGACGGCGCTTTGCGGAAAATTTGAGGAAAAATATCTGGCGCTGCCGCCGGAGGCGGTCATCACGCCGATGCGCGACCATCAGCGGTATTTCCCGGTTGTGGACGCGGACGGCAAGCTGCTGCCGCTTTTCATCACGGTCAGGAACGGCGGCAAAGATTATCTGGACGTGGTCCAGCACGGCAACGAGCGCGTACTCCGCGCGCGGCTGGCGGACGCGCAGTTCTTCTTTGACGAGGACAGGAAGAAGCCGTTGGAAAAGCATCTGGAAAAACTGAAAACCGTCGTTTTCCAGGAAGGACTCGGCACCGTCTACGACAAGGCGGGGCGGCTGGAGCGTCTCGCGGCGGTCATCGCCGACGCTCTGGGCGCCGACGAGGCGGAAAAGGAAAAGGCGGTGCGCGCGGCGAAGCTGGCGAAGGCCGACCTCGTGACGGGCATGGTCACGGAGTTTACCGAGCTGCAGGGCGTCATGGGGCGTTCGTACGCGGTTCTGGACGGCGAGAACCCGGAGGTGGCCGAGGCCATTGACGAGCATTATCTGCCGCGGTTCGCGGGCGACCGGTTGCCTCAGACCATGGCGGGGCGCGTTGTGAGCCTTGCGGATAAGATTGACAATATTGTCGCGACCTTCAGCCGCGGCTTGATCCCGACCGGCTCCCAGGATCCCTTCGCGCTCCGCAGACAGGCGCTCGGTCT
>CAMVJN010000131.1 GCA_947167825.1 uncultured Selenomonadales bacterium
TTTCTTTTTTGTGTACGCATCTTGACCTCCGCCCCGCAATCACGGTAATATGGAATGTATGAAAGGCGGGAAATGAAACATGGGAGGACAGACCGGACAATCGAATCTAGAGGCAAGATCCGAGGAGCGCGTATTCGCGCCGTCGTATCTTTGGGATTTCCGCTGCGACGGCGCGGTCTGCGGCTGCCATTGCTGCCGGGACTGGCGCATTCCCGTAGACGCGGCGGCGCGGGAAAGGTTGGCGCGGCTGCCCTTAAAAGAACGCAAAGCGATTTTCGCGAAGCTCACCGAAAAAGAAGAGACGGGCTGGGAAACCAGTCACAATGAAGGCGGAGCCTGCGCGTTCCTTGACGAGGACAGCCTTTGCAGCTTGCAGAAAAGACACGGCGAATCCTATCTTCCCGACATTTGCGAGTCGTATCCCCGTGTCTCCTATTGCTTCGGCGATTATGTCGAACGTTCGCTGGCGATGACCTGCCCCGTAGCGGCACGGCTCGCGCTGCTTCCCGATGCGCCGATGCAGTTCAGGGAGCGGACGGCTCCGGCGCGTCGCTTCTCCTCGTCCACACATCCACCGATGGAGGCGCTTCTGCTCAGGGACCATCTGCGCGCACTCCAGCTCCAGATGATTGCCATCCTGCAGAACCGGGAAAAATCCCTCCGGCTGCGCTTCCTGCATCTCGGACGATTCCTCTCTACCATCGAGGCCCGGTACGGGAACCGATTGCCCGACGAAGCGTCGCTTCTGGCCTGCGCAGAAAACGTGAAGCCCAGTGCGGAGATTCGTTTCCGCGCACCTCCGTACACACGCCTTCGCTATATAGCCGAGCTGCTGGCCGCGCTGTACGAAGCGGAGGAGGACTACACTCCGGGGCGTCTCAACCTCCTCGCATCATCTCTCGCGGAGCATGAAGCGGAAAGCGAAGAGCTGCTCCATTCGCTGCACGGCCATATCCTCGAAAACCTCGCGGTCAACGAACTTTTCCTTCGCCTGTACCCTTTTTCCTGCGCGGGCGGATTCCTTGCAAATTTCAAACTGTTCGTCCTGCGCTTCCGCGTCGCCGAATTCCCGCTGCTGCTCAAAGCCGCCGCGAAAAACGAACCTCCCGGCCAGGAAACCGTGCTGCTGCTGCTGGGCCGCGTCATGGAAAAGCTCGACCACAACCGCGCGGCAGACAGGCTGCTGAAACACCGTGCCGCCGAGGATTTCGACGGCATGGTGCCCGATGAAATCCTGTCGTTTTTGTAGATTTCCCCAAAAAATCACGAAAAATCGCGGAAAAATCGCCGGAAAAGGGTTTACAAACATATTATCCTATGGTATATTGAGACAAATCATACGTTCGAAAGGAGAATTCCCATGTCCAGAAAGAACAAAACGGCCCCGGAGCGCTGCGCGGAGATTTACAAGTACATCAAAGAATTCCTGATGAAGAAAGGCTACCCCCCCTCCGTGCGTGAGATCGGCGAAAAGGTCGGGCTCAGTTCCAGCTCCACCGTCCATTCCTACCTGCATATGCTGGAAGCCGATGGAAAAATCCATCGCGATCCGACGAAGCCCCGCGCCATCGAACTCGTCGGCGATAATCCGTGGGAGAGCCTTGTACGCGTCCCATTGGTGGGCAACGTGGCGGCCGGCGTCCCCATCACGGCAGAAGAAAACATCGAAGAAGTGTTCAATGTCCCGGCCTCGCTGATCGGCACCCAGGACGACACATTCATGCTGCGGGTGCAGGGCGAGAGCATGATCAACGTCGGAATCTTCGACGGCGACTATATCTTCGTCAAGGAGCAAAACACTGCGAAAGACGGCGAGATCGTCGTCGCCCTCGTCGAGAACGAGGAAGCCACGGTCAAGCGCATCTTCTTTGAAAAGGATCGCGTCAAGCTCCAGCCGGAAAACGACACGATGCAGCCGTTCTATGAGAAGAACGTGGCCGTGCTGGGCAAGGTCATCGGCGTCTATCGGCAAATGTAACAGGAACCTGAAAAAGGGACTGTCCCAAACAGTCCCTTTTTTCTTTGGAGGCATCCCTATGAAACGTAAATTCTCGCTTTTCCTGGCCGCGCTGTTTGTCGCGCTGTTCTTCGCCGCGGGCTGCGGAGGCGCGGCTACGCAGTCGGGGACGAACGGCGGCGCGTCCCAAATGACGCCGGAGGAACGGGCGGACGCCGTCCTCGCACAAATGACGCTTTCCGAGAAAATCGGGCAGATGGTGATGATCGGCGTCCACGGCACGAAACTCGACGACGACAGCCGCTTCATGCTCGCGGAATACGCCGTCGGCGGCGTAATCCTGTTTGACCGCAATCTCGAAACGGCGGAAGGCGTGCGCCGCTTCACGAAGGAATTGCAGGCGGCGCGGCACGGCGAGCCGCCGCTTTTCATCGCCATCGACGAAGAAGGCGGCCCGGTGGCGCGCATGAGGGACATCTTGCCGCCGCCCCCCGCCCAAGCGGAAATCGGCGAAAGCGGCGATCCCAAGATGGCGCGGGCATGGGCGAAAAAAACCGCGCAAAGCCTTCGCGGATTCGGCATCAACCTGAACTTCGCCCCGGTGGCCGACGTTGGCGACAGCCCCCGGTGCTATTCCGGCGACGCGGAAACGACGGCCGCTTTTGTGCGGGAGGCCGTTCAAGGCTACGGGGAAGGCAATATCCTCTGCACCTTGAAGCATTTCCCCGGCCTCGGCAAGGGGGAAGCGGACACCCATCTCGATACCGTGGTCGTCGACGCGGAAAAGGAAACCTTGGAAGCGGAGGACCTCGTGCCCTTCCGCGCATTGATTTCACAAGGCGACCCGAATCGGTTTTTCGTCATGGTTTCCCATATCACGTATACGGCCCTTGACGAAAACCGCCCCGCCAGCTTTTCCCCTGCCATTATGACAAGGCTCTTGCGGGAAGAACTGGGCTGGCAGGGCATCATTGTCACCGACGATCTCGCAATGGGCGCGGCGGATGTGTGCCCGTTCCAAGAGCGGGGCGTCCGCGCCGTCGAGGGTGGCGCCGACCTCGTGCTGATCTGCCACGAATACGCGCACCAGCAGGACATTTACAACGGCCTCCTGTTGGCGGCGCAAAACGGAAAAATTCCGGAATCCCGCATCGACGAATCCGTCCGCCGGATTTTGCGGGCGAAAATGACGCTTGCAGAATCAAAATAACAGCAACAAAAAAAGGCCCGCGCCGAGTGGAACGCGGGTCTTTTCCTTTGTCTGGAGCCATTCTTCTTTACGCCATCGTAAAATACGTATAAACACTGAAAATCGTCAGCAAAACGACCTCCCCCAGCAGCACCGGGCGGAGGGTCCCGAAGAAATTCGACTTGAAATAATCGACGGTGACGACGAGGCACATGTGGGTCGGCGTCAGCATTTGGCCGGCGACGCCGAAGGCCATCGCCACGCCTGCGAGGTCGAGATTGCCCGTGCCCATGGCCGCTACGATCGGCATGACGATCGCGACGTGGCCCTGGGACATGCCCGTCAGCATGCCGATGATGAAGGATACGCTGGCGATGATGACGGGGATCGGCAGCGGCGATGCACGGAATGCCGCGACGATCTCGGGCAGCACGCCGGTGACCGTCAGGATCTGGATGAAGTAAAGGATGCAGAGCACATTCCCCAACATCTTCCCGTCCAGCGCGCCCACCACCGTATCCCGCACGCTGACGAAGCGGCCCGTGGCGCGGAGCACGAAGAACAGCAGGAAGGTCACCGCGCCCATGGAGAGGGACGCGTTCATATCGAAGAGCACCACCAGCAAGAAGGTCGAGACCACCGGGGCGAATGCGAGGATGAGGTCCGCCGTCTCACGTTTCTTTCGCGCGCTGTCCATCGGCGGCTTTGGCTCTTCGTCAATTTGGAGCGGACGGATCAGGATGACCCATCCCACGCAGAAGGCGAGGATGGTCAGCCAGCTCAGATGCTTCAGGAACTCGCTGAAGGGGACGTCTGCGATATTGCACGCCATGATCATGCCGGGGATGATCGGGTTGGAGAACTCGAAGATATGGCGGAACCAGAAATTGATGGCCGATTTCTGTTCATGGGAAATGGAAATGCCCTGGGAAAGCTCCTCCACGATCGGCGCGGAAAACCGGGCGCCGCCCAGCGAGGGCAGCAGGCCGAGGAAGGCCGGCATCAGCGCCAGCAACGCCTTCGCGCCGGAAAAGGCGCGCCGGAGCGCGTTGACCATACCGGAGAGGGTGCCGCTGAGCCGCAGCTCGATCTCGAGGCACATGACGAAATACAGCGCCAGCAAGATATCGTAGGTGCGGGACAGCGAAAGCGTCTCCTTCGCGGCGACAAAAAGCGCCGCCGGGTCCGCCGACCGCGCCAGCCAAAGCAAGAGCCCGCCCGCCAGCATGCACGGCCCGATGGGGACATGCTTCCGGAGCAGCAGGATAATCAGCAGAAATGCCGCTATGAGCGGAACAAAGACATTCATATATTGCCACCTTGCATTCCGATTATGGTTCCTTTAGTATATCATTTCTGTTAAAAAATAAAACATAAGACTTGCTTCCTACAAAAAAAGCAGGTATAATAAACGCCATAAATGCATCGACATTTTCGTATAACAAGGAAGGGGAAATCTTATGTTTGGTTCGCTTCGGGCAAGGTTCATCATGATGATGGTCGGCGCATCGCTTGTCACGCTGGTCGGCGTGGTCGCGATATTCATGCAGAACATGAACGCGCAAAAGGAATCGGAAATCA
>CAMVJN010000132.1 GCA_947167825.1 uncultured Selenomonadales bacterium
AGCTGATGAAGCTGACGCTGGCTCTCGGCGACGAGACGCGGGAAGTCGTGTCGGGGATTGCCGACGTCTACACGGCGGAGGAACTCGTCGGAAAGCATGTGGTTCTCGTCGCGAACCTGAAGCCGGCGAAGCTGCGCGGCATCGTTTCCCACGGCATGGTATTGGCGGCTTCCGACGGAGAAAGGCTGCGCCTGCTCGAGACCGATATGCCCGCCGGAAGCGTGGTGCGCTGATATGGCGGGGAATCTCGACCCCGGCGCACGAGCGGCGGCGGAGCAAAAGGCGCGAAAAGCGGCCCGGGACGCTGCGCGGCAGGACGAGTCTTTGGAAACAAGCAAAACAACCGCTGGGAAAAGTGAAATCATCCCGCCTTGGGAAATGGACGCCGCGGGGATTGCTTTGGTCGACACCCATGCCCATATCGACGGCGAGGACTTCGACGGCGACCGGGAGGAAATGCTGGCCCGCGCGAAACAAGCGGGCGTCGTCGCCGTCATTGCCTTCGGCGACACGATGGAATCGTCGGCGCGCGTCGCGAAACTTGCGGCTTCGCATGAAAATGTGTTCGGGGGCGTCGGCGTCCATCCGGAAAACGCTTTTCCGCTCACGCAGGAAGAGGAAGACCGGCTTGCCGCATGGGCGAAGGAAAAAAATGTCGTCGCGATTGGCGAGATCGGTCTCGATTATTATTGGGAGAAAGACGAGGAAAAGCGCAAATTGCAGCGGAAAATGTTCGCCCGTCAGCTCGCGCTGGCCCGCAGCCTCGATTTGCCCGTCTGCATCCATGACCGGGAGGCCCACGGCGACCTGATGTCGATCCTGAAAACCGAGGGGCGGAAAAATCGCGGCGTCATCCACTGCTTTTCGGGAAGCTGGGAGATGGCGAAAGAGCTTTTGAAGCTGGGCTGGTATATCGGCGTGGACGGGCCTCTGACATACAAGAACGCGGCGAAGCTGCCGGAGATCGTTCAAAAGATGCCCGCGGATCGTTTGCTGGTCGAGACGGACTGCCCGTATCTTTCGCCTCTGCCCTATCGCGGCAAGCGGAACGAACCGGCCTATGTCCGCATCACGGCGGAATGCGCGGCGAAAATCCGTGGCGAAAGCCTTGCGGAATTATCCGAACAGACGACGAAAAACGCCTGTGCGGTGTATGGATTAAATTTTTAAATTACAAGAAAAACTTGAAAACGAAAAAACGAGAAAATGAAAAAGACGCATCTGAAAAATGATGTGTCTTTTTTGTTCGTCATGCATGGTTGCTGGAATATAGCGCATAGACCTATTTTTTCACAAAGTGGTTGAAGTTTATAAAAATGTAGGCATTATAGAAAACTTTATCCCATTTTTTAGCTGAAAATAAGCTGGAAGTGGGTGAAATCTCCATGAAAATTTGACAGGCTCATTGGTCAAATGGTATAATGAGTTTGCAGATGAAAATGAATCTGCGTAAAAAAGCGTCCGGCGGGAAGGCCGGGCGAAGGGGAAACGGTTCATGCGGCAAAGGGGCCGACGAATCCGTTTCCGGCTGTCATGGGGATGGAGCGGTGAAGGCGCTTCCGGGAGGAGCGCGGCTCCAGGGGAATCCCTTGGGATGACGGCGTGCACCGAAAGCGGTTCATGCGTCTGCCTGCGGTGACGGGCGGCGGGTTGGGCTGGTTTCGTCTGTAGGGAGGAATTGGATGAATGTTTTTGAGAAGATACGAAAGACGTTTAGCGAAAGCAGGATGACGCTTTACGCGGGACTTGCGGCAACGGCGATCCTGACGGCGGGCGCGGGCAACGCCAAGCACGTCACGGTTTTCGCCGACGGGCAGGAAGTGCGTTTGACAACCACAAACTCGGAGCCTGCAAAGATTATTTCAGAAGCGGGCGTCCAGATGGGAAATTACGACGAGTATCGGATGTCTACGTTCCGCGTGAAGAACGACACGGAAATCCATATCGTGCGCGCGGTGCCGGTTAAGCTCGAAATGGGCGGAACTGTCCGGGAAATGCAGACGGCGCGTGCGACGGTCGGACGGCTCCTTGACGAGCTGGGCATTGACCGCACGAAATACCAGCCCTCGCTGAACGAGGACGCGCTGATCCGCAAGGGGCTCCATATCAAGCTCCGCACGCCGGAGGAAATCGCGGCGGAGGAAGCGCAGGCCCAGCAGGCCGCGCAGGAAGAAAGCCTCGCGCTTCGCGAGGGCTACGTCGAGACGTCGCGCGGCGCGTTGCGCTACACGAACGTGATGGTCATGGAGGCCAGCGCGTACCTGCCGTCGGATGGCGGCGGCTCCTGTGTCACGGCGACGGGACTTCCGGCGACCCACGGCGTGGTCGCGGTGGATCCGGCTGTGATCCCGTTGGGGACGCGGCTCTATATTCCGGGCTACGGCGTCGCGATTGCGGCGGACACCGGCGGCATGATCGAAGGCGACATGATCGACCTCTGCATGGAGGACTACGACGACTGCATGGAGTTCGGACGCCGGGACATCGACGTGTATATTCTTGAAACCTGAATGATACAGGACGAATGAAAGGCTTCGCGAAAAGCGGAGCCTTTTTCTTGTGTTTTTCATTCTGTCTTGCAAATATAATAAAGAAAGGACGTGAATGAATGCTTCGGTTTTGGTTGATTGTGGCCGCGGTGCTTGGCGTTGTGCTGGGGCTCTCCGCTTGGTCGCTGGGCGCAGTGGTTCCGGCGCGCTGGCTTGCGCGGGGGCGTGCCGCGATGGTGGCGCTCGATATCGCGTCACTGCTGCTGTTTTTTGGATTGATTCGCCGTCATGACGGTATTTCTGAGCCGCTCCTCCGCACGGGCGTCATCCTTTTCTCGATTTATTGGATGGCGAAGCTGGTGCTGATGGTGCTGGTTGGGATCGGATGTGCCCTGCGCGGGGTGTACCGCTTTTTCGTCTCGGATATCATCATTACACCGATGGATATGGAGCGGCGTCGGCTGCTGAAAGGCGCGGCGGCGCTTCCCGCCGCGGCGGCGGCGGCGGGCGTCTACGGCGGCACGGTGGGCAGGACGGAGACGGCGCTGCGGGAATATATCGTTCCCGTGCCCGGGATCGACGACGCGTTGGACGGATTCTGCATTGCGCAGCTCAGCGACATCCATCTCGGATTGTTTTTTTCGTTGGAGGAATGGCGCGCGCTTCTGGAACAGGCGGCGGCGACAGGGGCGGACGCGCTGGCAGTCACCGGCGACCTTTTCGACGACAACGACATGAACGCGGAGGCGGCGAGAATTCTCGACGAGTATGTGCCGCGGTTCCCGAAGGGAATCTGGTTCTGCTACGGCAACCACGAGTATTTCCGCAATATCGGGGCGACGGAGGCGGCGCTGGCGAAAACGCGGGTGCATGTGCTGCGGGACGAAAGCGCGCTTGTGACGGACGGCGCGCGGCCGCTTTGGTTCCTTGGCGTCGATTATCCGCGGATGCGCTCCCTTTTCAAGCTGGACGGCGCGAAATCGATGGAAAAGGCCATGCAGGGCGTGCCGGGAAACGCGGTCAAGGTTTTGCTCGCTCATCATCCGGACTTTTTCGACGCCGCGGCGCAGCACGGCGTCGAGCTGGCGCTGGCGGGCCATACCCATGGCGGGCAGCTCGGGCTTTTCGGCATACCGATCGTGCCGCCGGTCTTCAAATATATGCGCGGCGTTTACCGCGTCGGGAAAACCTTCGGCTACGTCCACAGCGGAAACGGGAGCTGGTTCCCGTACCGCTTCGGCTGTCCGCCGGAGATCGCGGTATTCGTGCTGAAGAAACATATAAAATAATACGATGATAAAAATGCCGGTCCGATTGAATGGTCTTGAATGCCCAAATATTTGTCCCATGCGTGTGTTTTTTCTGTCGTATCTTTTTGTTGACATGCGGGGACAAGTGTGCTACATTATATCAGCGACGTTTTGTGCGCGTTTTATTTTTGTGTAAGTTCCTCAGGAAGGAGTGCATCACGATGGCCAAGAGTGCGAACCGCAACGCGATTACGTTGGCCTGTACGGTTTGCAAGAACCGCAATTACAGGACCAACAAGAACAAGAAGAACGATCCTGACCGGATTGAGCTCAGCAAATACTGCAAGTTCTGCAAGAAGCACACGCCGCATAAGGAAACGAAGTAAGTTTTTTGTCGGCAGCTTGAGGATGTGAAGGTTTTGGCGGAAGAGAAGGCAGCGGCAGTTTCGTCGTCGTCCGGATTTAATCTCATAAAGTTTCTTGGCGAGACCAAAGCCGAGATGGGAAAAGTATCGTGGGCGACCAGACAGGAGCTGGCTATTGATACCGCCGTCGTTGGGGTGGCGGTTGTGATTGTCTGCGCGTTGATCTGGGTTTGCGATACATTCTTTTCCAGATTGTTCACGCTCATTCTACGATAAGGCGGCTGAAAACGATGGAAGCAGAAATGCAGTTTACGGATCCGGAGCAGTCGGAGCCCAAAGGCCCGCAGAAACATTGGTATGTGATCCATACGTATTCGGGCTATGAAAATAAGGTCAAGGCGAATCTGGAGCGCAAAATTCGCTCGATGGGCTTGGAAGACAAGATTTTCAACGTAGTTGTCCCGATGGACGATGACGTCGAGATGCAGAACGGCCGCAAGAAGATTATCAAGCGCAAGGTCTTTCCCGGCTATGTGCTGGTAGAGATGATTGTCGATGATCAGTCCTGGTATGTCGTCCGCAATACGCCGGGCGTGACCGGGTTCGTCGGCTCGGAATCGA
>CAMVJN010000133.1 GCA_947167825.1 uncultured Selenomonadales bacterium
TTTTTCCGGCATTCCAGTCCGCGATGTCCGCGCTCGTCTTGATATCTCTTGCGTCAAACCGCGCCATGATGCGCTCCCGGTCGTGCTTGTACCAGTAAGCCACAAGCAGCGGTTTCCCGTTCGCCGCTTCGATGATGTCCTCCAGAGCGTCCAACTTTCGGGAGTGTAGCGCTGTAGAGTTCCCGTCCTCGTCATAGACAGCGCCGTTGGCCATCTGCAGGAGCTTGTTGGAGAGCGCCGCCGCGCTCACGGCGTCGATTTCCGTGCCGCCAAGCTCCAGAACCATCTCCGTTTTCATGCGCTCATACCGCGCCCGCTCCTTTTCGGAAAGGGCAACGACCACCTCGCTTTCGATGCGCTCCGGCATTTCGAGAAAATCCTGCGCCCGCATGGAGATTGTTATGTCCGAGATCCGGCGATATATCTCTTCCTCCGCCCCGGCTCTCGGAGTGTAGCTGAATATGATCTGCTGGTTCCTCTTATCCGGGACAAAGAACTCCTCGCGGTACTGACCGATAAACCTCCCCAGCCGCTTGCCCATATCCAGCAGGCGGAACTCCGCCCAGAGGTCCATCAGCCCATTGCTCGACGGCGTCCCCGTAAGTCCGACGATGCGTTTCAGCTTCGGGCGAACCTTCATTAGCGCCCTAAACCGCTTTGTCTGGTGGGATTTGAAGCTCGACAGCTCGTCGATAACCACCATGTCGTAATCGAAGGGGATTCCGCTTTTATTAACAAGCCAATCCACATTTTCTCTGTTGATAATGTGGATAACCGTCCGTTCCCGGAGAGCGGCTCGCCGCTCCTCCTCCGTCCCGACGGCGACGGAATACGTCAGCCCCTTCAGATGCTCCCATTTCCGAAGCTCTGCCGGCCACGTGTCCCTCGCCACGCGGAGGGGGGCGATTACCAAAACCCGGCTGACGTCGAAGAGGTCGCGTACAAGGGCGTCGATGGCGGTCAGCGTGATGATCGTCTTGCCAACGCCCATATCAAGCAGAACAGCAGCCTCCCTGTGATCCTCTATAAAGTGTGTAGCGTAAGTCTGGTAGTTATGAGGCTTGTATCTCATCCAGCACACCCCCTATCTGCTCCAAGCCGTCCACCACGGCAACGTAAAAGCCCAGCTGCCGCAGCTCATGCATCCTTCGTTCCTGTATTGGGCGCGGTTTCTTTCCGGGTGCCTTCAGTTCAACGAATCCCATCCTGCCGCCATGTAAAAGCACAAGGCGGTCGGGCATCCCGCTCGTGCCGGGAGAGGTGAATTTGGGGCAGATGCCGCCCCGCGATTTCACCGCCCGCACAAGTTTCTGTTCGATAGTCTTTTCGTTCATGTGTTCTCCTTTCGGACGGACAAGTGCCCAAAAAAATCCCTTTACGCGCGTATATATGCGTATATGCGTTGCGCATCTGCCCTTTTCCTTAAAAACTAAGTTTTTAATCTAATATAGAATTTCTTGTCCTGTCCCATATCCTGTCCTAAAACGCAGTAATTTCAGCACATTCATTCGGGACAACTTCGCGGGACAAGGACAACCTCCGAGGTTGTCCCGCAAAACCTGTCCCGTCCAAAAGCATCAGGAAACCCTGACGTAAATCCGCTGCCTCCCATAAATACTGAGATGCCTGCGTTCCAGCGATTTCTCCCATTTCGCAAAGCGCGTCATGATAGCGGCGATAGCATAGCTGTCGGCTGGCTTCATATCCTCTCGTGACTTCCCGAAACACTCGCACCAGATCTCGATGTTGCTGACCACCATCCTCTGATGCGTTCCCACAGCATGTGTAGGATCGCCCCCATCCCTCACATAATCCCTGCGATCATAGACGCTCATCGTGTCCCAGTCGTCGGGGAGCAGCATATCGAGATACTCCGCCACCAGCCCCTCGCGGTCATCCTGCTCCATCGCGTTCCGCTGCTCCAGCTTGGCGAACTCCTCCAACTCCGGCTCGAGATACAGCTTTTCCCCCGCTTTGGCAAGCACGGCGGCCTCCGCCCAAATCTGCTTCACGTCCTCGTCGGTCATTTCCCATGGTTTCCGCTTTCCCTCGCCCGTAACTTTCACGTTCCAGTATCTGCGATTGCCTGTTATATCGCGCAGGTAGCCGTTCTCACTGTTCGTCGTTCCGAAAAAGACGCACTGCCTCGGATGGGGCGTGACCCGCCGCCCGAAGGAGGCGCGGTACTTGTCATCCTGCCGGGAAATAAAGGCTTTTACCTTGTCGAGGTCGGCCTTCTTCATCCCCGCAAGCTCGCCGATTTCCAATATCCAATAGCCCTGCAGCTTCTCGGCGGCGGTCTTGTCGTTCATGTCCGAGAGATTCAGGCTGTCGGAGAACCATTCCATGCCGAGATTGGAAATGAACGTGCTCTTACCGATCCCCTGCGCTCCGTTCAAAACGGGCATGTAGTCAAACTTGATCCCCGGCGCATGGACTCTCATGTAAGCAGCGCAGAGAGTCTTCCGACTCACCGCATGTGTGTAGTCATTGTCTGCCGCGCCGAGATAGTCTGTTAGAAGCGTGTCGACCCGCCTGACGCCGTCCCATTCGGGGAGCGACGCAAAATAGTCCCGGATTGGGTGGTAGCTGCGGTCGTCCACGGCCTTCGCCACGGCAATGTCATAATTCCGCTGGGAGAACGTGCCGTAGTTGTCATCGACGTAGCAGATAAGCTGGGCGTCATCGGCGTCCCGCCAGAACTTTCCCGGATGCGACCAAGGCACCTCGCCCTTGACTTCCATGTTGTCCGCCAGCTGATTGAACACGATGCGCTTCATATAGCGGTCGTTCTGCATGATGAGCTTGATGTTGAAGAGGTTGTTGACCAGAACCGTCGATTTTTTCTCGCGCTGGAGCTTCGCTTTCCACGACTCGTCCTCCCCGTCTTCGGCAAATTCCTCACCCGCCCGTTCTCTGCGTTCCTCAAGGCTCAACGCTTGCACCTTCGCGTCCTTCGCGGCAAACTCCATCATTTCGCCCAGCGACTTCTTCGGCTCGTCATCGTCAAAAAGATGGACACGGACGAGATCGAAGGCGTTCAGCAGCTTCCCGAAGGCCGGGTCCGAGGCGTGGTGACTGTAAGAAAACTTATTGTCATAGACCACAACCCCCGGAGTGCTATCCGAGGGCGTGTAGCGCCACCTTCCCTCATCCTCCGTCTCCTCATAAATCTCAGGGAGGAAGGTTCGCATAGCGTCCTGTATGGTGTAAACGCGGCAGAACGTGCCGATGATTCCCTCCTTCGTCAGCGGGTCTTCCTGCTTCTTCCGCGCTTTTGCGATAGCGGCCCGTTCCCCCGCCGCTGTAGGGAGAGCGGCGCAGTCCTTCCAAGCAGGATGCTCCGAGAGGAAAGCGTCCGGGTCGAGCCAGCCGCCTTCGTATCTGCGGAAGATGTACTCGCCGTCCGACGATACCGTAGGCCAGTACATCATCTGATTGATCTCGAAAGAGCAGGGGTCGATCATCTCCATGCCGATCTCATCTGCCAGATAGCGGGCGATGGCGTTGTACTCGTCGGGCGTCACATCCCGCGTCAGTGGGATGAGCAGCCGGCCCCTCGGCGAGTCAGGGAGATGCGTATGTGTTGTGTAAACAATTGTTGTGTAGCGCCCGAATAACTCATACTCATCAAAGAACCCCTGCGCGAGCCTGTCACCGTCGAGGGTAATCATGGAGCGGCCCGTCACCTCGGCTTTCTTCCTCCGCGTGCCTTTGAGCGTCCCCGCGAGAAAGCCGCCCTTGTCCTTGATCTCATCCCGCTCCCTTTTCTTCATCTTATGGTATGCCGCCGATGTCTCGGCTGTTTTTATGGGCGTTTGGAGTTTTGCCACGAGCTCGTCGAGCGTCATCTGGACAGGGTTCCAGGTTGCCGCCTGACGGTTGTTGCCGACGCAAAATGACAGCTTTCTCATATCCTGCGCCTCCTTATCCGCGGGCTTTCGCCATGCTCAAACCGCGCCTGCCTCGCTCTCTTGAACGCCCGCAGAGTGGCCTCGTCATCCCTGTCATAGGTGTAGCCGCTGTCATCCCCAAACAGTTCAAAGCATCCGTTTTTGTTGATGCCGGGATGCGCCACAAAATAATCGCCGTCGATGGTCTCGAAATTGAAAGGGTACGGCCCGCCTTTTCGGTTCGGAAAGCCGTTATACCCCCATTTCCGGCAAAAATCCTCAATTCCCCTAATGTCATCGCCATCTGGAATGGCGGCAACGACCAAGATAGGGTTTTCTATTCCGCACTGTGTTTCGCTGAAGCCGCTGAATTGGTAGATTTTCCCGGCATCCGATTCAGTCATCTTCCCTTTTACTTCCACATACAGTTCGTCCCCGCCCCGACCGGCGACGCCATGAAGCAAAAAATCGGGAAGATAAGACTGACCATTCGGAAGCGCGAACCCTTCCGGCTCGTATTCCCATCCGACTCCGCATGCGTCGAAGAATACAGCCCATCTCGCCTCGAGACGGGAACGGAATCGGTAACCCTTGTACTTAGTCTCGATAGCTTTAATCATTTCTGATCTCCTCACAATCCTCGCTAAAATAGCGAATCGGCATCCCGCGCCTTTCCGCCCGGCGGATTTCCTCCGCCATACCTTCCGTAATCTTTGACCCGAACACCCAGAGTTCCACGCACTTAGTGAGAAATACCAGTCCCATGCGTGTAGCCTCGTCTCTCTCCGTCTCCTCAGACATGAATCTCGGCAGGAAGAG
>CAMVJN010000134.1 GCA_947167825.1 uncultured Selenomonadales bacterium
CCCTTTACGGCTCCGATCTGATCAGTTTTTTGCTTCGGATGGATTTTATCGCCGGACATCTTGTATTCGGAATCATCATGACCTATTACCTGGGCATGGCAGAGCATAAGAAAATCACGAACCAAGGCTCACCATCCAAAGAATATCTCTTCGCACTCCTGATTCCGATCCTCATGCACACGCTTTACGACGCCTGCACGGCAAACAACAAATTCCTGTATCATGAGAATGAGGATATGCAGATGATCGGCGTGGTCATAGGGCTTGTCGGGGCGCTGGCCGCTTTCGTCATTCAAATCGTGATTCTCCTTAAATACAAAAAAAACGCAGGGGAGCTCTGCTCTCTGCGTCTGCTGCCGGAGGAATCCTGATCCGGCTTGTTGAAATGCCGTCATCCGCTTGATGCCGGACAAAAAAAGCTGGAAAATTTGCTTTTCCGTGGTACAATACAAATGCGGCCCGCCGGGGTGCGTGTCGGTGTGATTACCGACGCCGCAGTCCTTCCCGCGGAAAACCGGTTTCCTATGGGAAAGAATAAGGGCACGGAGATATGCCTTTGGCCATTAAAAATCACGAAATCTTGCCTTCCCCCGCAAGGGAAAGACTGGGGAGTTGTGACAACGAAATTTAACGGCCGGAGCAAGCAAAGACGATTCATCATCGAATCATCAGATTGGAGTAGGAACGTTGATACAGACTTATATGATAACAGCGCCGGAATACGGCAAGGTCGTGGACTGGCTGGAGGAGATCCTGCCGGGGATGAAGGTGACGCATCGGGAGATTTTAGTGGCGGAGCTTCTTCTGGAAGAAAACTTCTATCGTCTGGCCGAGGCGTCGGGGGACGCTTCCTCCTTTTCCGCCCGGCTCGACGTCCGGAAGCGTTTCGGAGACGTCGACCTTCGTCTCTCGGCACATGGAGCGTCGTTCAATCCTCTCGAAGAAATGAGCGAGACGACGGAGGACACGGCGGAACTTTACAGCCTTGCCATACTGAAAGCCCACCGGGACAAGATCAGCCATTCGTGGAAAAAGGGCGAGAACATCATTTCCATGCGTATCCACCGTTCCGACAGCAAGACTGCTGTTCATACGCTGATCGCCCTTGTTCTGGGCGTCGTCCTGGGAGTCGCCATGAAAGCGGGGCTTGACGCAGAAACGATCCGGTGGGTGGGGGACAATCTCTTCCTGCCCGTTGAGACGATTTTCATGAACGCGCTCCTGATGGTGGCGGCGCCGCTGATTTTTTTCTCGGTGACGGCGGGCATCACCGGTATGTCTGACACGGCGGACATCGGGCGCATGGGGGGGAAGCTCCTCATGATTTCCCTGGCGAAGCTGGCAATCATGTTGGGCCTCGCCGTTTTTCTCGGGATTCGGATGGGCGCTATGCCGGAGCTGTTGGCAATGCAGGCTGGGGACGCTTCTTCCGGGGGCGCTACCGTTTCCGTCCGGGACGTGATCATGAGCATCGTGCCGAAAAACATCATCGCGCCCTTTGAAGGAAACAACCTTTTGCAGGTACTGTTCCTCGCCCTGTTCTTCGGCATGCTTTTGGCGAAAGCGGCGGAGCGGGCGGCCTGGGTGCGGGACTTCGTCAGCTTCTGCAACCGATTCTTTACCGACGCCATGGGCACGATCCTGCCGCTGATGCCTGTCATAGTGGCCGTCTCCATGGCAAAACTGATGATGAACACCGAGCTTACCGTGCTGCTTCTCTATGGACGCATCATCGGAGGGGCCTTTGCGGAGCTCCTGCTGCTCTTCGTCGTTAGCGCCGTGTTTTTGGCAGTCGTCGGTCGCTTGTCGCCGATGCCGTTCCTCAGGAAATTCCTGACCTTCAGCATCCTGCCCTTTTCTCTCCGAAGCTCCAACGGATGTCTGCCGGACACATTGACCTTCTGTTCGAAAAAACTCGGAATAGAGAAAAAAGTCGCGATGTTTTCCATTCCCGTAGGCATGCAGTTCAATATGGTGGGCAGCGGGAGCTACGTCGTCATGCTGGCGATTCTCCTTCGGCTGACGGTCGGCCTGACCATGGACGCGGAGTTCCTGGTCTCGTTCTTTTTCGCCGTGCTGCTGTTGGCATTCACATTCCCAAGCGTACCGGGCGCGACGATCCTTGTCATGGCCTCCGTCTTCGGCATGGCCGGAGTTCCCGCGTCGGCGGTCACGCTCTTCATCGGCATCGATCCGCTGATAGACGGGTTCCGGACCGTGGCCAACGTAGCCGGAAACATCGTATCTTCTCTCCTGCTGGCGAAGACGGAAGGGAAAGTGGACGAAAAGATATACGGCGCGGATTGAAGGAAAGCGCGTTTATGCTTCGGTTCGTCGCTGCCAGCCGTACGGCGTCAATATCCATTTTTAGCGTTCATATCGATCGCCAATGCCAAATACTCGTGGCCGATATGCACCATCAGGTTTTCCTCGCAGAGCCAGTCCAGCGCTTCGCGAAGCTCGTCCTTCCCATACTTCGGCGATAGCTCTTCCAAAAGCGTTTCTTCCTGCCGCACGCAGCGCGCGGCGCGGTAGAGCTCGGCCTTCGCCCCGTCCAAAGTGTAAACCGAGTGCTTCGAGATATTCCGCATATCGAAAATATCGATAGTCTTGCCGTTGTCAAACATATCAAGCCGTTGGAGGTTGTTGCGGCTCGCCGCCCAGGCCTTTGTTATCTCATACACCTTGCGGTAGCTCGCACCATTCAGGCGCACATCCCAGTAAAGATGGCGCTCATCCGAATCGACAGGCTCAAAGACGTATGCCGACCGTCGGATGAAGTCCTCGTCAGCGTACGCGAATGAATATACCTCGGCGGGCTTCAGTTCCAGCCCGTACTTTTCCGGATTCTCCGTGTATTCGCCGTACCTTTGGTACGTGATATGGATGAAATGATTCGGGGCGGGCAAATGCATGACTTTCGGCAAGAGCGCCGCCAAATCGGCAATCTGTTCCTGCTTCTCGCCGGGAAAGCCGCAGAGCAGATTCCAGGCCAAATGCATATTGTAGGTGCGGCAGTTTTTCAGCGTCTCAATCTGCCGAATCGCGCGGCAGCCCTTGTTCATGATGTTCAGGATATCGTCCTGCAGGCTCTCGATCCCCGGCTGGAGTTGAACGAAACCGGCCTCCGAAAGGGAGCGCACGTCCTCTTCGGTGATGTTCGACTTGATCTCGGAGAAGAATTGCAGCCTGACGCCCCGCGCTTTGATTTCGGCGGGCAGTTCCTTCATTTGCATATGGCTCATGATACTGTCGGTGAACACGCAGATATTCGCTTCGGGATAACGCGTTGAAAGCGTCTTGATTTCGTCTGCCAGCCGTTTCGTCGTTTTTTCCCGATAATTGCGTGCCGGACCGTTCAGCCCGCAGAAAGTGCAGGGCTTGTTCCGCCCCCACCAGCAGCCCCGTGAGCCCTCCACCAGAAAGTACAGTTTTTGAATTTCAGGGAAAAGCTCCCGATAGATGCGAAAAAAATCGTCGAAATCAGGAATCGGCAGAGACTCCATATCCTTCGTGACACGGTGTATCGTCGCCTTCGGCCGGGGCGAGCGGCGGGACATGACGCCATAGGGCAGCTCCTCCGGGGGAATCTCGCCGTCCCGCAAAAGTCGGCCGCAAACGTCGGCGAAAATCTCATCCGCCTCACCAATGAAAACATAATCGTATGATTCGATATGCTCGATCAGCGCCGCCCCCAAACCGCCCATGCAGTTCGCTCCGCCAACGACGATAATCGGAGGTTTCGGCTCTTTCTTCAACCGGCGGACCAGAGCGATATTCGCGTTCGTCTGCTGAAACATCGAGGCAAAGGCGACAATCTTCGGATGATGGGCCATCACGCGGACGGCGGCTTCCTCGATATAATCCTCCGCGTCCCGCTGCCAGTCAATCAGCTTGTGCGGCCATCCGTTCCTCGCCGTTTCCAACTCCTTCGGAGTCGAAGCGTTCTGAGGCATACGGACTTCGCATATCCAGCGGACGTAATCCTCGACCGGCCGCAGCGTATCATTGCCGTGCGCCGCCCGGGCAAAGACCATTTCCCCCACGAGATAATCGCTGCGGATCAGCGTCATCAGACGATAAGTCGCCATCCCCTGACGGGCGACGTACCGCAAATGCTCATATTCAATCGTCGAAGAGACGCCCGCTTTTGTCAGGCACGACTTCATCAGCGAAAGCGCCATCGAAGGCATCGTGACGTCGGAGAACGGCATCGAAACGAAACAGACGTCTATCATTGACTCTTGCATACATCCGTCTCCTCTTTTTCAAATATAGATACGCAAACTTCCAAAATGCATAATCCAAGACGAATCCTTTCTGTTTATTTCTTCGACCATTAAGGAAACACTGAATAAGTCCCTCCGCGAAACAGTCCACTGGACTATTTCGCTACCGGGTCTTTTTCCGCCTGTCGTCGTCAAATCCCTCTCGACGTAGCGATGCTACGCCTTCGAGGGCTTTTCCTAGACAGTCGAAAAAATCCCTCGACAGATGCACGAATTGACTTAATCAGTGTTTCCTTAAAATTCGCTCATCCTGCCTTCCCCCAGGGGGCGCTTTGCGCCAAGTTGCTTCAGCAAATTCAGTCTCAGAACATCGTTTTGCTCAGGAAATAGATTCTGTCCCAATCCACGATCTT
>CAMVJN010000135.1 GCA_947167825.1 uncultured Selenomonadales bacterium
TGCATGAGCTGAAATGGCCGATCCCGTATTACAAGCATGTGATCACGCCGCTGCCCTTCTCGGAGATTGAGCATCGCGAGGACAGGGACGTGCTGCTGTCGATCCGTCAATCGCTGGCGCATCTGGAAATCAACGGGCCGAATACGATCATCGCGGGGCTGCCCGACGGACGCATGATGACCTGCTGCGATTCAAAGAAACTGCGGCCTGTCGTGGTGGGCGGCGACGAAAATACCGTCGCGATAGCGTCCGAGGTCTGCGGCATCAACGAGATCCTGCCGGACCGCGATACGTCGAAGGACATTTACCCGGATGAACGGGAGATCGTTGTGATTGACAACGACCTGGAGGTGAAGAGATGGAAGCAGTAAAAGTGCAGGATATCGCGGTGGACGATCTGCCGTGGACTATCGAATACCATGCGGAGCGCTGCACGCTATGCGGCAGTTGTCTCGCAAGCTGCACCTTCGGCGCGATCAAGCCCGTGGTGCGGCGACAGTCCGTGACGGTGTCCGAGGGCAACCAGCCGAAGCCGGCGCACCGACAGATTGCGAGGACGATCATCGAGCAGGCGGCGAGCTTTACGAACGCCTGCCGGGGCTGCGGAATGTGCGAGCGCGTCTGCCCGAACCACGCCATACGCCCTGTGCGGAACCCGGACAATCGCCGCACGCTCCTTTCCCGCGACAGCGGGCCGATCAAGCGCGGCGGGCGCACGAATCTGAACGCGCAGCGAACGCTGGACAAGATCATCGTCGGGCGCATTTCGCAGATGACCGACCCGTCGCTGGACGCGCAGCGGCACACCTTCGATATGCGCGCGCCGCTGGGGCGGGTGCTTTCGGCGCGGGAGCTGCCGTTCTCGATGACGGACGGGCATATCACGATGACGCACAAGGCGCCTCCGGTGCGCTGGATTTATCCGCTGATTTTTTCCGATATGTCCATCGGCGCGCTTTCGACCCGCGCCTGGGAGGCCGTGGCGATGGCGACGGCGTACCTCAACGAGCGCTGCAATATCCCGATCCGCATGAGCTCCGGCGAGGGCGGCATGCCCGTGAAGCTGCTGGAGTCCGACTATCTCAAATATTTTATCATCCAGATCGCTTCCGGCCATTTCGGATGGAACCGCATCGTGAAGGCGCTGCCGCGCATGAAGGTCGATCCCGCCGCCGTGCTGATCAAGATCGGTCAGGGCGCGAAGCCGGGCGACGGCGGGCTTTTGCAGGCGGAAAAAGTCGCGCCCCACGTGCAGGCCATCCGCGGCGTGCCGAAGGCGACTCTCTCGTCGCCGCCGAATCATCAGGGACTTTATTCCATCGAGGAATCCGTGCAGAAGATGCACCTTTCGCTGAACGCGGCTTTCGGTTTCCGTGTGCCGGTGGCCATCAAGTGCGCGGCGTCCTCGACTTCCGTTTCCGTTTACAACAATCTGCTTCGCGATCCGTACAAAATCTGCGGCGGTCTTTTCCTCGACGGCATCCAGGGCGGCACGGGCGCTGCCAACGAAGTGTCTCTCGACCATACGGGCCATCCGATCGTGTCGAAGATTCGCGACTGCTATCTCGCGGCTGTGAAGCAGGGGCTTCAGGGGCAAATCCCGCTGTACGGCGGCGGCGGCATCGGACTGACCGGCAATGCGGCCGCCGATGCCTTCAAGATGATTTGCCTCGGCGCGAACGGCGTCTTCTGCGGTAAGATTCTGATCCAGCTTCTCGGCTGCGTCGGCAACGAACACGGTCGATGCAATTCCTGCAATACGGGCAAATGCCCGACGGGAATCTGCACGCAGAATCCGCGCCTCGTCAAACGGCTCGACGTGGACCGGGGCGCGCAGAAGATTGTCGACTATGTGCTGGCCTTCGATTCGGAGATGAAAAAACTCATGGCGCCTATCGGCAATTCGTCGCTGCCCGTGGGCCGAAGCGACGCGCTGGTCTCGACGGACAAGGCAATCGCGGACAAGCTGGGGATACAGTACGTTTGCTGAGGGAGGAATAGCATTATGTTCAAGATAGATACCCTGAACGGCCATGAGCGTATGTCCACGCAGGACCTTCTGCTTGCGGTGGAAAAGGCGGTGCAGGAGGGCGAGACGGAGTTCGAGATCGTCGCGTCGGGCCAGCATGACATCGGCGGGCCGCTCTGGCATCCCGAAGGGAAAAAGCTCGTCTTCCATGTGACGAATCCGGGCCAGCGTGTCGGCTCCATGTGCCTCGACAACACGGAAATCATCGTGGACGGTCCGGCCTCCGCCGACGTGGGCTGGCTGAACGTGGGCGGCTTGATTACCGTACGCGGTGACGCGGGCGACACGGCGGGGCACTGTTCGGCGGACGGACGGATTTTTATCGGCGGGCGCGGCGGCACGCGCACCGGCTCTTTGATGAAGCACGATCCGCTGTACGAGGAGCCGGAGCTCTGGGTGCTCAAAAACGTCGGCAGCTTTTCCTTTGAATTCATGGGCGGCGGACGCGCGGTGGTCTGCGGTTGGGACAGCGAGGCGTTTGCCTCGGTGCTCGGCGAACGTCCCTGCGTCGGCATGGTGGGCGGCGTCGTCTATGTGCGCGGCCCGATCTCCGACGATTACCCGGACGATATCCGCTGCCTCGCGTTGGATAAAGATGACATTGCTTTCCTGGAAAACGGCATGAAGCGTTTCCTCGCCGCCGTGGAAAAGCCGGAACTCCTGGCGGAGCTTTCGGACTGGAGCGTATGGAAAAAACTGCGTCCGCTGACCTTCGAGGAAAAGCAGCCGAAGCCGCTGCCGGACCTCGCGGCCTTTCGGACGCAGGACTGGATTCGGGGCGGCTTGTTCAGCGACGTGGCGGTGGACGACTTCACCGTGCTGAACACGGTGAACCGCGGCCTTTACCGTCTGCGCGTGCCGTCCTGGGACAACGCGAAATACGCGGCGCCCTGCGAATTTTCCTGCCCGACGGGGATCCCCACCCAGCGCCGCATCGCCCTTTTGCGCGACGGCAAGGTGGAGGAGGCGCTGCGCCTCGTGCTCGAATACACGCCGTTCCCCGGCTCCGTCTGCGGAACGCTTTGTCCGAATCCCTGCATGGAGGGCTGTACGCGCGGCACCATCGACGAGGCAATCCAGATCGGCGCGCTGGGCTTCAAGTCCGCTTATACGAATGTCGATCCCCCGATGGAGCGCACGGGGAAATCCGTCGCCATTATCGGCGGCGGCGTTGCCGGGCTTTCCGCCGCGTGGCAGCTTGCGCGGCGCGGCCATGCGGTCACGGTTTACGACGACGCGGCGGAAATCGGCGGCAAGCTCGCGCAGGTCATTCCGCGCGCTCGGATGCCCCACCAGCTGCTCGAACTGGAATTGAAACGCATCGAGGGCGTCGGCGTGAAATTCGTTCCATCCTGCCGCGTGGACCGCGAAAAGTTCGACAAGCTCCGCAAGGAAAACGACGCCGTGCTGGTGGCGACGGGCGGCCATAAGCCGCGCTTCTTCCCGTGGGAGGGGACGGAACTTCTGACGATGGGGCTTGACTATCTGAAAGCGATCAATCGCGGCGAGAAGCCGCCCACCGGCAAGACCGTCCTCGTTATCGGCGGCGGCAATTCAGGCATGGATGTGGCGACAAGCGCCTATGAGCAGGGCGCGGAGAAGGTCGTCGTCGTGGACGTGGTGAAACCGGCCGCGTTCCGGAAAGAGATCGACCGCCTCGAAGCCATGGGCGGCAAGATCGTCTGGCCTTTCGTGACGAAAAAGATCGCGACGGAGGGCGTTTATTCCGACGACGGGCGTTTCATCGCGGCGGATCAGGTCATCGTTTCCATCGGCGAGGCGCCGATTCTCGACTATCTGCCCGACGATCCCTCGATTCAGAAATTCCGCGGCGACTGGCTCGTGCCTTCCCTGGAAAAGATGATCCTGCCCGGCGTCTTCGCGGCGGGCGATGTGGTGAAGCCCGGGCGGCTGACCGACGCCATCGGAGACGCGAGGCTTACCGCCGTCGCCATCGACCAGTATCTGCGCGGCGAAAAGATCACGCCCGTATTCACGAAGGAAAGGATTCCCGTCGAACGGCTCTCGAAGGCGTACTTCGAGAAGTGTCATCACTGCGACCTGCCGGACGCGGGCGAGGAGCATACGCGCTGCGTTTCCTGCGGCACCTGCCGCGACTGCCGCATGTGCGTCAATTCCTGCCCGGAAAAGGCGATTACGCGGGTCGACGATGAAAACGGCGGCTGGGAATACGTTTCCGACCCGACGAAGTGCATCGGCTGCGGAATCTGCGCGGGCGTCTGCCCATGCGGCATCTGGAGCCTGAAAGACAATCCCGAGCCGATTGAGATGTATCGGACATACGCGCAGTGAGGAAAAAATGATATGCTTCCGCCGTTGTGCGGGAACCCAAAAGGCCATGAAGACGCCCCGCCGAAGGGAAACTTTCGGCGGGGCGTCTTCATGGGAGAAAAGGCGGATTACAGGATGTCGATATGTTCGCCGTTCAGGGCCTTGTTCATACTGCGCACGGCGCAGAATTTTCCGCACATGCTGCAGGTGTCGCTGTGGTCGTCTT